>NZ_CBFHAZ010000079.1:0-28560 GCF_965653655.1 Pseudomonas onubensis
GCGGTATGTCAGTCGCTGATGATTCGACTGATCCACCGCTTTCGCGAGCAAGCCCGCTCCCACATTTTTGACCGCGTGAACTCAATCAAGCATCGCTACATGTTTAGGATGACTGGCCACCCGCGCCAGCCACGCCTGCACACCCGGATAAGCGTCCAGCTCAAACCCACCCTCCTGGGCCACATGGGTATAGGCATACAACGCCACATCGGCGATGGAGAATTGATCGCCCACCAGATACGGGGTCAGTTGCAGTTGGCGCTCCATGACTTTGAGGGCCTTGTAGCCACCTTTGTGCAGCTTCTTGTATTCCTCAAGACGGTCTGCAGGCAAGCCCAGGTAAAACTGGATAAACCGCGCCACCGCAATATACGGCTCGTGGCTGTACTGCTCGAAAAACTGCCATTGCAGCACTTGCGTGCGCAAGCGTGGCTCGGCCGGCAAAAATTCGCTGCCATCGGCGAGGAAGTTGAGAATCGCGTTGGACTCCCACAGGCAGGTGCCGTCTTCAAGTTCCAGCACCGGGATCTTGCCATTCGGGTTCTTGGCCAGGAACTCAGCAGTCTGGGTGTCGCCCTTGAGGATGTCGACATCGATCCATTGGTACGGGATGCCCAGCAGGTTGAGCATCAATTTGACCTTGTAGCAGTTGCCCGACTTGTAATCGCCATAAACCTTGTACATGGGGCTCCCCTTATGCCGCTTGCGCGTGCTGTGCTTGACGGACTACCGCGGCCAGGCGCTTGAGACCTTCGTCCAGGCGGGCCGGGTCGATATGGCTGAAATTGAGACGCAACGAGCCCAGGTGTTGGTCGGGCTCGGAAAAGAACGGTTCACCGGGCATGAACGCCACGTCCTGAGCCAATGCTTGCGCCAACAAGGTGCGGGTGTCGAGCGGCTGTTTCAAGGTCAGCCAGAAGAATAATCCCCCTTGAGGCACTTGCCAGTCGGCCAGGTCGCCAAAGTGGCGCTCCAGCGCCGACTGGAATGTATCGCGACGCTCGCGGTAAAAACTGCGCAATTGCACCAGATGCTGCTGGTAGTGCTCGGTGCCGATCCACTGCATGGCCTGCCACTGGCCAATGCGATTGGTGTGCAGGTCGGCCGATTGCTTGAGCTTGAGCAGGTGCGGGAATAAATCCTCGCTGGCGATCAGGTAACCGACGCGCAACCCCGGCAGCAGAGTCTTGGAGACGGTGCCGGTGTAGATCCAGCTGGCCTTCTTCAAGCGTCCGGCGATGGGCTGGGCACTGGCGCCGTCGAAGCTCAGCTCACGGTAAGGCTCGTCCTCGATCAGGGTCACATCAAACTCATCAAGCAAGGCGGCCACGGCGGCGCGCTTGGCTTCGCTGTAGCGCACGGCGGAGGGGTTCTGGAAGGTCGGGATGAGGTAGATGAACGCCGGGCGACGGCGTTCGAGGCTGGCGCGCAGCGCGGCCAGGTTCGGGCCGTCGGCCTCCAGTTGCACGGTGAGGCAATCGGCGCCGAACAGTTGGAAAATCTGCAAGGCGGCCAGGTAGGTCGGGCCTTCCAGCATGACTTGAGTGCCCTGGTCGATGTACAGCTTGGCTGCCAGGTCGAGGGTTTGCTGGGAGCCGCTGACCACCAGCACCTGACTGGCCTGGCATGGCACGCCCAGGGCGCGGGCCTCGGCGGCGAGCAGTTCACGCAGTTGCGGCTCGCCTTCGCTCATGCCGTATTGGCCGATGTTCAGTGGCAGGTCATCCCAATTCAGTGCCGGCAACATGGCTTCGGCGGGCAGGCCACCGGCGAACGACATCACGTGCGGGCGCTGGGCCGCCGCCAGGATTTCACGGATCAAGGAGCTTTTGAGGCGCGTAACACGTTCAGAGAAGGCCATAGGGTCACCGGTAGCGAAGTCGCGGGCAAATACGTCAAACTGGTTGACCAAAATTACGACGACTCGCGTGGATACGTCAATATGCTTGACCTTAAAAACCAGGGCAGCCAACAGCAAGCCATGGAAGCCTTCTTCTTCGGCTACCAGGCCTTTACCGCCAAGGCCGACGAAATGCTCGAGCGCCGTGGCCTGAGCCGTGTGCACCAGCGCATCGTGTTTTTTATCGCGCGTTACCCCGCCTTGAGCGTGAAGGAGTTGCTGGAGTTGCTTGGCGTGAGCAAGCAGGCGCTGAACATGCCGCTGCGCCAATTGCAGGAAATGCACCTGGTCGACAGCGTTGCGTCCGAGGCCGACAAGCGCAAACGCCTGCTGGAACTGACCGAAGAAGGCCTGCGTTTTGAGCAGTCGCTGCGCCGCGAGCAGGTGAAGTTGTTGCAGCGTGCGTTCAGTGAGGCAGGTGAAGAAGCCGTGGCTGGCTGGCTGGCCGTGAACCAGGCCCTCGCCGGCCAATGATTGTTCCCACGCTCTGCGTGGGAACACCGCCTGGGACGCTCCGCGTCCCGATCAAACGCAAGCCTTTCATCCCCTCGCGCCGACAAAATCGAAAACATTATTTGCTTTATTTGTATACAAAAGCATAATTCGCTTCGTGCGAGTTCCTGACCTATTGGTCAACAAAACCCGCCAGTACCTCAAAGCGCTGCTGCCCACCTCTGTGACCGGCGCTGGAAATAACAATAAAACTCTTGAGGAGTACTTGCTGTGGATAGCCAAAAAACCGAAGCCCCTACGCTGGACCTCGCCCCACCGCAGGGCGGCTGGCTGGAACGCCTGTTCAAACTGCGCTTGCATGGCACCACAGTGAGAACCGAACTGATTGCCGGCCTCACCACCTTCATCACCATGGCCTACATCATCTTCGTCAACCCCAACATCATGGCCGACGCCGGTATCGATCACGGTGCGGCGTTTGTCGCCACCTGCATCGCCGCCGCGCTGGGCTGCCTGTTGATGGGCTTATACGCCAACTGGCCGGTGGGCCTGGCGCCGGGCATGGGCCTGAATGCGTTTTTTACCTACACCGTGGTCGGCACCATGGGCTACCACTGGGAAACGGCGCTGGGCGCAGTGTTTATTTCCGGCGTGCTGTTCATGGGCCTGACGCTGTCACGCGTGCGGGAGTGGCTGCTCAACAGCATCCCCGTAAGCCTGCGCCATGCCATGGGCGCAGGCGTGGGCCTGTTCCTCGGGGTGATCGGCCTGAAGACTGCCGGCATCATCGTCGACAGCCCGGCTACCTTGATCAAACTCGGTTCATTGCACGAGCCTGCGCCGTTGCTGGCGGCGGTGTGCTTCCTGTTGATCGCGATCCTCAGCTATCACCGGGTGTTCGGCGCGATCCTGATCAGCATCATCGCCGTGACCCTCGCCGGTTGGGGCCTGGGCCTGGTGCACTACAACGGCATTCTCTCCACCCCACCGAGCCTGGCGCCGACCTGGATGGCCATGGACATAAAAGGTGTATTCAATGTCAGCATGATCAGCGTGGTATTTGCTTTTCTTTTTGTACACATGTTTGATACCGCAGGTACACTGATGGGCGTCGCGCAACGGGCCGGGCTGGTCAATGCCGATGGCAAGATCGATAACCTGTCCCGCGCACTTAAGGCCGATAGCGCCTCCAGCGTATTTGGCGCCATGGTCGGTGTGCCGCCGGTGACCAGCTATGTGGAAAGTGCTGCGGGCGTGGCCGCAGGTGGTCGCACTGGCCTCACGGCCGTGACGGTAGGCATCCTGTTTGTGGCGGCGATGTTCTTTGCGCCGCTGGCGGGGATGATTCCAGCGTATGCCACCGCTGGTGCGCTGATTTACGTGGCGATGCTGATGATGGCGAGCATGGCCCATATCAATTGGGATGAGGCCACCGACAGCATTCCGGCAATCGTCACGGCGATCATGATGCCGTTGACCTTCTCGGTCGCCGACGGTATCGCCCTGGGCTTTATCACTTACGTGGCGCTCAAGGCCGGCACCGGCAAGTACCGTGAGATTTCTGTCAGCCTGTGGGTGCTGTGCGCGATTTTTATCGCCAAGTTCATCTTCCTGTAGTTCGGGAACGGCTGGAAAACCGCCTCACCTTCGGGTGGGGCTTTTGCATGTAGGGAGAAATGTAGATGAACCTGGATACATGGTTGTTGTTCAGCGGCGCAGCGTTGGTGGTGATCCTGATCCCCGGGCCGTTGTCGCTGTTGATGATCAGCAACAGCCTCAACTACGGCTTGCGCCGTTCGTACCCGGCGTTCCTGGGCGGGGTGTTTGCCTCCATCTGCCTGCTGAGTGCTTCGGCCCTGGGCCTGGGTGCCTTGTTGCTGGCCTCCGAGCAGTTGTTCAGCGCCCTGAAAGTCGTCGGCGCCCTGTACCTGTTTTATCTTGCCTGGCAGAGCTGGCAGCAATCGCGACAACCCGCCCACGGTGCCGAAGTACCGCAGGCACCGCCGGTACCGCGCTTTCGCGCCTTGTTCGGCCGCGCCTTTGTGCTGGGCGCCAGCAACCCCAAAGACATCCTGTTTTTTGCCGCGTTCCTGCCGCAGTTTCTCAGCAGTCAACAGCCGTTCCTGCCGCAACTGCTGATGATGATCGCCACCTGGACCCTGCTCGACCTGCTCTGCAAGCTGGCTTATGGCCTTGGCGCCCACGGCGCCGCACGCTACCTGCGCAGCGGCGCAGGCCAGCGCGGGTTCAACCGCGTGAGTGCGGCACTGTTTGGCGGTGCCGCCACTGCAGCGCTGCTCAAGGGCTGAATGGCGCGATTTTGGCAAAATACACACTGGCGGATTCTGTTGCACGAATTCGCCACTGAATGCCTGCAACTAGCCGGACCAGGCGGTTGTCCGTCATGGCTTGTTCAATGGCGGCAAACTCCACCGAGTAGGGTGAGCGCGAGCTGAAACGGTTGCGAAACCAAGCATCGGAGAGCTGCGGGGCCACCCTGGAGCGCAGGCTGATGTTACGACTGTCAACCCAGTTATTCAGCACAAAATAGACCGCATTCGAATGAGCATGGGTGCAGTAAAAATCCATCGCGCTTGCCCCGCCGTGCCGCCTTGGGATACCCCTGACGACAAATCCATATCCTTCGAGAATCTGCCTGACGGCCGTTTGAGCAGATTGGGCACGAGGTACACCGTTGCCGCGACCACGCCTGCGCAACGTGGGGCTCAGGCTGAAAGGCGGAGTGAAATCCAGCCGCATGCCACCCGGCGCACGCCCATCGAGCCCGATGTTAATAGTGCCCACACCCGGCTCGCCCGCCGGCCTTAGGATGCTCAGCAGATCAACCATGCTGTCCGCGGTTCCCGCCGACGTCCAACGGTCGAGAGTCGCCCTGATATTGAGCAAATGCGTGGCCGTCACCGTCGGGCCCGTGTCGGCCAACTCAGTGAGCCGGTCGGCGACAAACCGCCTGCTGCCCGTAGTCATAGCGGGAAAGGCCCGCCCCACCGTGACGTCCAGGCGTTCATTGAACAGCGGTTGATGTGGCGTCCATAGCTTGTTGGCATCGAGGGTCAACGGTATCGGCTGCTCTGCAGCACCCACACCCAGCCAGCGCTCCATATCCACGCACGCCCTGAACGAAATATCCTGGTTTCTCATGATAAAGACGATGCTCGAAGACGACGCGTTTGTACCCTGAGGCAACAACCGATAGTAATCAGGCCCTAACCGCAAGAGGTCATAGGCCGGAAAACTTGGCGTCGCAGCCACCCGGTATATATGACGGCCGAGGGGTGGCACTTCCGTCAGTGGGTCAGCACGCCGCAAGCCCCAGCCCTGCCAGGAGCTGTTGGCCACAGGCGAGGCGCGTAAAGCCGCTTCCGTGCCCGTGCGCGATGGCGGTGACCAATCCGTTACGCCCCTGGTGGGGGCCCAAGGCTGCCACACGCCTGAACTCGGCCCGGGTGCCGGTGCATCGGCCCCCAACAGCCACTCGCGAGGGTGCTCGATGTGTAAAATCAGTTCATTTTGCCCCTCTCCCTGGCTCTTTTTCAGGCGCAGCCCCCCTTCGTTCTCGCGTGGGTATACCGGGTAAACGTCTTTACCCTCGCGGATAAACTGCTGGCCATTTTTCACATACCGCCCTTTACCTCCCGGCCCCGCCAATTCAACAGCCCCGTCCAGTTCGACAGTGGACTGGAAGTGTTCCAACAGATGCCCGGGTTTGATCGGTGACGGTTTCAGACCTGCGCGCGTCCCCGGCATCAGCCCTTGATGGCGATGCAAGCGCCCCAGCGCGACACGCGAAACGCCCGCGCCCTTTTTTGCGGAAGGACCAAAAGAGGTCATCACGTCGAAGAACGCAAGTATCGTCAAGAACCCCACATCCACAGCGTCATGGGCTGACCCGCTGAAATGATAGCGCCGCGCTGCAAGCAGCATTTCATACAGGCTGATACCCACGCCCAGTACCGGGACAAAGGACAGCAGGCCACGAATCGTCGCGTCGTGCTGCTCCCCCAAACGTTGCTCGCGGTATTGCTCAAGCGCCTTGGAAGATTGGGATTGGGCTTGGGTACGACGTTGCAGATCGAACACCTGGGCGTGGGCCAACAACGCCATTGCATTGGCGCAGGAAGTCGGCACAGCCGCCAACCAATGCTCGGGCTGCGACTCAATCTGCTCCTTGATCAGCGCCTCGACGCTTTGCTGGTCCACCGCCGGCAGCTTTTGCGGGGTCAAAAAAAACTCCACAATCATGGCAACAAAACGATAGAGGCCGGGTTGACCAGACTCAAGCGAGTGAGGCTGGCGGGGTTGCACACGCAGGTCTGCATCGGGGTAGCCGGCAAGCGCTTGCGCCTCCCAGCCAGGTGCCACTTGGCGTGCCAACGCCTTCTGGTTTTCGGCAAGTGCGCCGACAAGATTCAAGGCTTTCTGCGCTTGGGCCAAACCGGCGTAAGCGACAATCACCCGGCTTGCCGCAGCCATGGGCCAATACACCACGCAGAGCTTTGATGACTGGTCATGAATGAACAATACGCCGGCGATATGCCGATCATGTTCGGGGGTTGCGTCCATCAGACGCAGAACCGCCAACTGTACATCGAACCCGTCTTTTTTCAGGTCACTTGCCGACCGAGCCGCCATCGCCAGGGTAAACAGACGCTGGGCTTTATCACCCAAGCCTTGCTGGACCGCCGAGTACAGCTGCATCTGGGCACGCTGCTGCAAAGCCCTATACACCAGGGCCTGCGAGAGTCCTGAGGACACGGCCTGAGTAGACGCCGGCGGATAAAAAGCGTTGAGGATCCGTTTGTCGTACTCCCCCCCAAGGTCGAGGGAAGACAGGGTGTCGATCAGGTAACGCACGCTCAAGCGCTCTTTCCAGGCCGGATCCAGCCAGCGTGCGCGATTCAACCGCCAGCGGGTCCAGGGCGCCTTGGGATCGAGGTTGTGCATGGCCAATTGCAGCAGACTGAAAGTGGTACGCTGGGAACTGACGACCTTTTTTACATCGCGATCGCCCACTGCGCACTGACTCGACCAGCCACACAATTGGGAGCTGACATCATCGGGCAAATCCATTAGAGGTTTGTCGATATCCAGCTGTGGGTAAAGACCGTCCTGAGTCAATCGCGCAATCAAAGCCTTTCGGGCGAATGAATCCAGGTCGGGCAGGTCCCGCCATAGCTTGCTCTGCACCGCAAAAGCATTGATCAGATAGCGGCGAGACAATCGTCTGTAGTGTTTTTGACTGGCGGTTGAGGCAATACCCAGCCACGATGGGAGTTTTTTGGCTTGAGTGGCTGCCGCCTGCAACAGGTTCACATTGGCCAGGGCCAGTGTGCGAGCATCATTGGCCGGTACTTGCAGGCACTCAAACAACTCTTGGGCCAGCAACATACGGCTCAACTGCGGATCGCTTATCTCGCTGAACAACCGGACACCCTTGTCCGCAAGCTTGTTCAATGCAGCGAAATGTTGCATCAGTTTGAGGAACCAGTCTATGAGCATAGTGCGTTTGCTGGCCTCGTAGTTCACCACCAATGGCGCATTCCTGGGCAACGCATGGATCGCAGCCCGCGCCACCTCGCGTTGATCACGCCCGATGCAGCGCCACAACACTGACCCATCGCGGCTTTTCAGGCTGGCCTGAAGGCCCTCGGCAAAAGCGTTCAAGTTATCAAAGGGCACAAGCCCGCCCTGCAGGCCCATTACATATAACAATACTGAGTGTGGGCCGTTCGGTTGAGCCAGGGCCTGATGGGTGGTCACGAGCAAAGCCCCCAACATCGGGTACAGCAGGCTGGACTCGCTGCCGACCGTTACCTGTAACACACAGGTATCAGCGGCACCGTCGCCGGGTACCCAGGACTCACTTAACACGGTTTCCAATCGCTTCAGGTGCACGGAGGGCATCAGGTTTAACTCTTGCTGCATCTGGGCTTCCAGAAGCAAAGCCCGGCGCAGGGCAGCCCCCACCATTGAACCGCGATTCAACGTGTCCTGGGGTTGTTCAAGCCAGAATGACTTTTGAAACATACGCTCGTGCGGGCCATGGGCCCATCGGCTCGCAGCGCTCGCGTGTTCCTGCCATTGCCGCTCGAGGCTCAAGAAGCTTTGATAGGGCGCACTGTTGTTGCTTGCGTCCGTCGGATCCAGCAGGGCCATAAGGCGTTTTTCGTAACGTTTGAGTTGCACTTCACGGGTTTTGAGGGCGAGGTCCGGCGTCAGGCTTGCACACACAATTTCACCACTGCGGCGCCGGCGATCCCACTCCGACAAGGCGTCCAGGCTGCTTCCCAACAAGGCGCTGCGTGCCAGCCGATTTCGCCCTTTTTCGATGAACTTGAGGAAGCGTTTCACATCGGGAGCGGCAGCCTGCCCCACCCCCTGAACGCCCACGGCCGCGTGGTTGATTGACAGTGCACAGGCCACCTCGTTATTCCACTGGCCCTCCAGCAGCTCGGTAGCACTGGCGAGCAATGCGTCTTCCTGGTGCGCACCAATGAGTTGAAGGGTAAACGCCAGGGGTGTTGCGCTAGCCGTGGGACACAGTTCATGCCAGCGCCGCAGTGGCAGGCACTGCCAGAGCGCCCGACTCAACGGACCATTGACCAGCGCAGGCAGATCACACTGCATTCGGTACCAGGAACTGAACTCGTAAAATTCACGAATCAGACCAGGCAGGTAAATGACATGGGGCGTGTCCCCCGCCTCGTCATCACGATAAATATGCAAAGCTCCCGGCACAGGGACCAGCACCTGATTTGTGCCAGGCCATGCCAGCCTGCTCACTTGAATACTCGCCCACTCGCCGGCGGCCTGACGGCGCGCATCGGCGCCAGGAATCTCCATGACGTTACGGACCATGGCAAAGCCGCGGTCCGACAGTTGGTAAACGCGATGTGCCACCAGTGCATTCTCGGCGAACAACGATGTTCGCAACTGGACCCACTGTTGCTTGCGTGTCAGCCAGGAGCCATAGGCCAGTTGCTGCCAATATTCCCGTCCAGCCATCTCAATCTGCCGAAGCAACGCCAAACCTTTCACGCGGGCCAGCGCATCCCAGGCAGTAAATGGCACCAATCGTTCGGGTTCACCTTTGATACTCAAGGACGTGAACTGGCTAATGTCGAGCGGCACGTCGGGTTGAATGAGGAGCGCCAAAGCTTTTTCGGTCAGGTTACTGACTTTCAGGTGAAGGGGCGCCGGCCGAGATTCGGTGAACATCAGCGTGTCAGGGTCAAGCGCGAACGCCTTGCGTAATGCGCCCCGAATAATGCCCAAGACTCTCGGCGCACCCCCGATCAAGTTTCTCAGGGTTTTTACCGACTCTCTGGCCCTGATGTGTGCTTCGTACAGTCGGTTGATTTCACGACTGGGCTGCGTGACCGCGTTAAGTCGTCGGGTCAAGAGTGTGCGAATCGCCGCATCACGCTCCGCGTCCGAGGTTTGCGGGTCATCAAAATCAAGTGCTTGGGCCGCGGCAGCCTCAGCGGCCAACCAGGCGGTGGTATCGGTACTCATGGCGGACTGTTCCATACAGAAAAGCCGAGCCTAGGCACCTCGGCCGCCCCGGGTGCGTTACATAATTGGGCGGCCCGCAAGCCATTCAGAATAAAAAAAGCCCGCAGGGTGGGCGGGCGAAAAACCAACGAAGAGCTTTGGGGGAGTGAAGCGAGGTGACGACTCAGCTACCTCGATAGGTGGAGTAGCTGTAAGGCGAAATCAGTAGCGGCACATGGTAGTGATCCTGCTCGGCGCTGATGCCAAAACGCAGCACAACCACGTCGAGAAACGCCGGTTCCGGCAACTGCACGCCACGCGTGCGGTAGTAATCGCCGGCGCTGAATTGCAGTTGGTAAACACCGCTGCGGTAGTCGTCACCTTGCAGCAGCGGCGCATCGCAGCGGCCGTCGCTGTTGGTGGTGGCAGTAGCAACCCGTTCCAGCTGCGCGCCGTCGACGCGGTACAACTCGACCTGGATATTGCTGCCGGGGCAGCCGTGTGCGGCGTCCAAAACGTGTGTGGTCAAACGTCCCATGGCGTCTACGCGCCTCCTTAAGTCAGTAAAAGATAAACCTGCACTTTTTCAGGGCATCGAAAAAGCCGGCGATGGCTGATTAAGACACTTTTTAAAAAAATTGTACACAATAAAAATCACAAAGTTTTGGATCACCCTGCCAGCGTTGCTCGGAGGAGCATTAAGCGAGTAAACCTTGCTTTTAAACGACCTTTTGTCCATTAGCTGACCAACCAGGCAAGTTTCTTGCTACACCCTTTTAACCGAGTGCTGCAGAAAAAATGCAGAAATGTAGGCTTACAAAGTGACTGATAAGTTGTATACAATCACTCATCGCTGTGACGCCACCCAGTCTTTCCACTGCCCGGCCGCCACACACACTTGCTACCACGAACAAGAAGGAAGACTGCAGTGAGCGCTGACTACCCACGCGACCTGATCGGTTACGGCAGTAACCCTCCTCACCCCCACTGGCCGGGCAAGGCACGCATTGCGCTGTCGTTCGTACTCAACTACGAAGAAGGCGGTGAGCGCAACATTTTGCACGGCGATAAAGAGTCCGAAGCCTTCCTCTCGGAAATGGTCTCGGCCCAGCCGCTGCAAGGCGCGCGCAACATGAGCATGGAGTCGCTGTATGAATACGGCAGCCGTGCGGGTGTGTGGCGCATCCTCAAACTGTTTAAAGAATTCGATATTCCGTTGACCATCTTCGCCGTCGCCATGGCCGCCCAGCGCCACCCGGATGTGATCCGCGCGATGGTCGAGGCCGGCCACGAGATCTGTAGCCACGGCTACCGCTGGATCGACTACCAGTACATGGACGAGGCCCAGGAGCGCGAGCACATGCTCGAGGCCATCCGCATCCTCACCGAGCTGACCGGCGAGCGCCCAGTGGGCTGGTACACCGGCCGCACCGGCCCCAATACCCGCCGGCTGGTGATGGAGGAAGGCGGTTTCCTCTACGACTGCGACACCTATGACGACGACCTGCCCTACTGGGAACCGAACAACCCTACCGGCAAGCCGCACCTGGTCATCCCTTACACCCTGGACACCAACGACATGCGCTTTACCCAGGTGCAGGGTTTCAACAAGGGCGATGACTTTTTCGAGTACCTCAAAGACGCGTTCGATGTGCTCTACGCCGAAGGCGCCGAGGCACCGAAGATGCTCTCCATCGGCCTGCATTGCCGCCTGATCGGCCGGCCAGCGCGCCTGGCGTCGTTGAAGCGTTTTATCGAATACGTCAAAGGTCACGAACAGGTGTGGTTCACACGCCGCGTGGACATTGCTCGTCACTGGCACGAAACCCACCCGTACACGGGAGCGGCGAAATGACTGCGTTCCAGACCCTGAAGCCATCGACCCTGAGCCGCGATGAATTTGTCGCCGCTTTCGCCGATATCTACGAACACTCGCCATGGGTGGCCGAAAAGGCCTTCGACCTGGGCCAGGACGCCTCGATCGACCAGATCGAAGCTCTGCACCAGCGCATGAGCGACATCCTGTTGAGCGCCGATCACGCCAGCCAGTTGGCGCTGATCAACGCTCACCCGGACCTGGCAGGCCGTGCGGCCGTCCAGGGCCAACTGACCCAAGCCAGCACCGATGAGCAAGCTGGCGCGGGGATTCACCAATGCACGGCCGAAGAGTTTTCTCGCTTCACCGAGCTGAACGATGCCTACAAGGCCAAGTTCAAGTTTCCCTTCATCATGGCGGTAAAAGGCAGCAACCGGCATCAGATCCTCGCCGCGTTTGAAACGCGCATTCACAACTCGGCAGACGCCGAGTTCAAATGCGCGCTGGCCGAGATCAACAAGATCGCATTGTTCCGATTACTGACCCTCTAACAGACCATCCCCAGCCACTCTATCTAAGGCAGACAAGAAGAATGAAAGCTTACGCCGTACCTTTCGAAAAGTTCGTCAACCTGGCCGACGCCCGCCTGGGCACCAAGATCCTCTCGGTGACCGATGACTGGTTCGCTGACGCCAACCGCCTGTTCCAGCCGACCCCGGCCGTGTGGAAGGAGGGCGTTTTCGATGACAACGGCAAGTGGATGGACGGCTGGGAGTCGCGCCGCAAGCGCTTCGAAGGCTACGACAGCGCCGTAATCCGCCTGGGCGTACCCGGCTCGATCAAGGGCGTGGACATCGACACTTCATTCTTCACCGGTAACTTCCCGCCATCGGCCTCCCTGGAAGCCTGCTTCCTGGCGTCGGGCGAGCCGGACGCCAACACCCAGTGGGTGGAAGTGCTGTCGGCCGTGGAGTTGCAAGGCAACAGCCACCACTACCACGAGATCAACAACGACCAGGCCTTCAGCCACCTGCGTTTCAACATCTACCCGGACGGCGGCGTGGCCCGTCTGCGTGTGTACGGCGTGCCGTTCCGCGACTGGTCCTCGGTGGGCGACAACGAACAGGTCGACCTCGCTGCTGCCCTCAACGGCGGTCGCGCCCTGGCCTGCTCCGACGAACACTTCGGCCGCATGAGCAACATCCTCAACCCAGGCCGTGGCATCAACATGGGCGACGGCTGGGAAACCGCCCGTCGTCGCACGCCAGGCAATGACTGGGTGATCGTTGCGCTGGGCCACCCAGGCGAGATCGAGAAAATCGTGGTCGACACCCTGCACTTCAAAGGCAACTACCCGGACACTTGCTCGATCCAGGGCGCGTTCGTGAAGGGCGGCACTGACAGCCAGATCGAAACCCAATCGCTGTTCTGGCGCGAGCTGCTGCCTGCGCAGAAACTGGAAATGCACGCTGAACATACGTTTGCCGAGCAGATCAAGGCACTGGGGCCGATTACCCACATCCGCCTGAACGTGTTCCCGGATGGTGGTGTGAGCCGCCTGCGTGTTCTGGGCAAAGTCGCTAAATAAGCGGTGAACCTATTCGCGAGCAAGCCCGCTCCCACAGGGGAATGCATTCCAAATGTGGGAGCGGGCTTGCTCGCGAAGGCGTCAGAACTAACAACACAACATTCGGATAAGAGACAGCCATGCGCACACTAGTGATCGAACCCCTGACCAAAGAAGCCTTCGCCCCTTTCGGAGACGTTATCGAAACCGATGGCAGCGATCACTTCATGATCAACAACGGGTCGACCATGCGCTTTCACAAGCTGGCCACGGTAGAAACCGCCCAGCCTGAAGACAACGCCATCATCAGCATCTTCCGCGCCGATGCGCAGGATATGCCGCTGACCGTGTGCATGCTGGAAAGACACCCGCTGGGCAGCCAGGCTTTCATCCCGCTGCTCGGCAACCCCTTTCTGATCGTGGTCGCGCCACTTGGCGATGAACCTGTATCGGGCTTGGTCCGCGCCTTCGTCACCAACGGCAGGCAGGGCATTAATTACCATCGCGGCGTCTGGCACCACCCGGTGCTGACGATCGAAAAGCGGGATGACTTCCTGGTGGTTGATCGCAGTGGCACCGGCAATAACTGCGATGAGCATTTTTTCAAAGAGGATGAGCGTTTGATCCTCGCCCCCCACCAATAAGAGAAGGCTTGATCACCCGACAACAAGGGTGACAGGCGAGAGGTAAAGACTGTGGAAGCACATTTGATGGAATGGCTGAACCTTAGCGTGCGCTGGGTTCACATGATCACTGGCGTCGCGTGGATCGGCGCTTCCTTCTATTTTGTCTGGCTGGAAAACAACCTTAATCGCGTCAACCCCAAAGACGGCCTGGCCGGTGACTTATGGGCGATCCACGGCGGCGGTATCTACCACCTGGAAAAATACAAACTGGCCCCGCCGACCATGCCGGACAACCTGCATTGGTTCAAATGGGAAGCCTATTTCACCTGGATGTCGGGCATCGCGTTGCTGTGCGTGGTGTTCTACGCCAACCCGACCTTGTACCTGCTGGCCCCGGGCAGCAGCCTCAGCGGTCCGGAAGGTGTGTTGCTGGGCCTCGGCTCGTTGCTGGCCGGCTGGTTCATCTACTCCTTCCTCTGCGACTCCGCACTGGGCAAGCGCCCTGCCCTGCTCGGCCTGATCCTGTTCGTACTGTTGATTGCCGCTGCGTACGGCTTCAGCAAAGTGTTCAGCGGCCGTGGCGCTTACCTGCACGTGGGTGCGGTGATCGGCACCATCATGGTCGGTAACGTGTTCCGCATTATCATGCCCGCCCAGCGCGCGCTGGTGGCGGCCATCGCCGAGAACCGCACACCTGATCCGGCATTGCCGGCCAAGGGTCTGCTGCGTTCACGTCACAACAACTACTTCACCTTGCCGGTGCTGTTCATCATGATCAGCAACCACTTCCCGAGCACCTACGGCAGCCAATACAACTGGCTGATCCTGGCGGGTATCGCAGTGGCGGCGGTGTTGGTGCGTCACTACTTCAACACACGGCATAACAGCCAGAAGTATGCGTGGACCTTGCCGGTCGGCGCGTTGGCGATGATTTGCCTGGCGTATGTGACCGGTCCAAAACCTGTTTCGACTGCACCGGACGTGGCCAAGGCACCTGCCGCCATCGAGTACCAGCCATTGCCCGAAACCGCATTGGGCGGTGGCTTGAAACCTGCCGCACCTGCCGCCCCGGCTGCGGAACCTGCACCGGCACCGGCCCAGGCATCGATTGATTTTGACAAGGTGCATGGCGTGATCCAGGAACGCTGCGCCGTGTGCCATTCGGCCAAGCCCACCAGCCCGCTGTTCAGCACTGCACCCGCCGGCGTGATGTTCGATACCCCGGCGCAGATCCAGCAGCAGGCGGCGCGTATTCAAGCGCAGGCCGTGGCCAGCCAGATCATGCCGCTGGGCAACATCACCCAGATGACACAGCAGGAGCGGGATTTGATCGGCACCTGGATCAACCAAGGAGCGCGCACCAACTGACAGCCTGCTGCAGATCTAAATGTGGGAGCGGGCTTGCTCGCGAATGCGGTGGTTCAGTCACCTGAAGTGCTGAATGACACACCGTATTCGCGAGCAAGCCCGCTCCCACAGGGGATATGCAGTGTTTGAGATATACCGTTTCAAATGGCAATTGAATGCCAAACAACACAACAATAAAAAAGATCCGAGGTGTTGCATGACCGAGTTAGTCGAACCGCAGATTCCCGCCGCACCCGCCATGGTGCGGCTGCCCCTCTTGCAACTGATTCTGGTTGGCCTGCAACACGTCTTGCTGATGTATGGCGGCGCCGTCGCCGTACCCCTGATCATTGGCCAGGCCGCAGGCTTGAGCCGTGAAGAAATCGCCTTTCTGATCAACGCCGACCTGCTGGTTGCGGGCATTGCCACCCTGGTGCAGTCATTCGGCATCGGCCCGGTGGGCATTCGCATGCCGGTGATGATGGGCGCCAGTTTCGCCGCCGTCGGCAGCATGGTGGCCATGGCCGGCATGCCTGGCATCGGCCTGCAGGGCATCTTCGGCGCGACCGTCGCTGCCGGGTTCTTCGGCATGCTGATCGCGCCGTTCATGTCCAAGGTCGTACGGTTTTTCCCGCCCTTGGTAACCGGTACCGTGATCACTGCCATTGGCCTGTCGCTGTTCCCCGTCGCCGTGAACTGGGCCGGCGGCGGCAGCGCTGCTGCAACGTTTGGCTCGCCGGTTTACCTGGCGATTGCCGCGCTGGTGCTGGCGACCATCTTGCTGATCAACCGTTTCATGCGCGGCTTCTGGGTGAATATCTCGGTGCTGATCGGCATGGCGCTCGGCTATGGCTTGTGCGGCCTGCTTGGCATGGTCGACCTCAGCGGCCTGGCCCAGGCGCCATGGGTGCAGGTGGTAACACCGCTGCATTTTGGCATGCCCAGGTTCGAGTTGGCGCCCATCCTGTCGATGTGCCTGGTGGTGGTGATCATCTTCGTCGAGTCCACCGGGATGTTCCTGGCGCTGGGCAAAATCACCGGCCAGGAGGTCACGCCAAAGATGCTGCGCCGTGGCCTGCTGTGTGACGCTGGCGCCTCATTTTTCGCCGGATTCTTCAATACGTTTACCCACTCCTCATTCGCGCAGAATATCGGCCTGGTGCAGATGACCGGCGTGCGTTGCCGCTCGGTGACGATCATGGCCGGAGCATTCCTGATTGTGCTGAGCCTGCTGCCCAAAGCCGCGTTTCTGGTGGCATCGATTCCACCTGCGGTATTGGGCGGCGCCGCCATTGCGATGTTCGGCATGGTCGCGGCGACCGGGATCAAGATCCTGCAAGAGGCCGACATTGCCGACCGCCGCAACCAGTTGCTGGTGGCGGTCAGCATCGGCATGGGCCTGATCCCGGTAGTGCGCCCGGAGTTCTTCGCGCAGTTGCCCCTGTGGATGAGCCCGATTACCCACAGCGGAATCGCCATGGCCACCCTCAGCGCCTTGTCGCTGAACATCCTGTTCAACATCCTCGGCGGTTCGGAACGGCCCGCTGTCGCCCACACGCATTGATTTCACCTGTTAGCAAAAAACAACAAAAATAATAAACAACAGGAAATACCCACATGCACCCTATTCACCTGGGGCCGGCCACAAGCCGCGCCCCATTCTCGCCCCCTGCGCTCTCTAACAGCGCACTTGAGCCAAGGCCTGGGAGCCAGTATTCTCCGCGCCCGCTCGAATCGACTCAAAAAAAAACAGCGAATGTAAAAGCTGACTGCAGGGCCAACTTATCCTGGCCCAATGTCTGCGGCCAACGTGCAGAAAAAACCTCGGGATTCGACTGTATCAAGTGCAGCCGAAGGCCTTTTATTGGTTTTTTAAACACCTTGGCGCAGCTCTTGCTAAAAGCACTAAAGCTGACCAAACAGACGATTTTTGCAGCGAACCAAAAGGCGCCACACCAGAGCGCCTGCGTAGAAAAACAACCATAAAACTTTGACTCGGGAGCAACCGAATGAAACCTATGTTGAAAGGGCTGATGCTGGCAGGATCCCTGCTGGCTGGCGGCCAAGCCGTGGCAGGCGATTTGTTGCAGTGGCAGAACAACAGCCTGACGTACCTGTGGGGCAAGAATTTCACCGTTAACCCGCAGATCCAGCAAACCGTCACCTTCGAGCACGCCGATGCGTGGAAGTACGGCGACAACTTCCTGTTCGTCGACCGCATCTTTTACAACGGCAAGGAAGACGGCAACGTCGGCCCAAGTACTTACTACGGCGAGTTCAGCCCACGCTTGTCGTTCGGCAAGATCTTCGACAAAGACCTCTCATTCGGCCCGATCAAAGATGTGCTGCTGGCCTTCACTTACGAGTTCGGCGAAGGCGATAACGAGTCGTACCTGCTAGGCCCGGGCTTTGACCTGAACATCCCTGGCTTCGACTACTTCCAGTTGAACTTCTATCAGCGCCAGACCGAAGGCAATCGCCCAGGCGATGGCGTGTGGCAGATCACGCCGGTATGGTCGTACACCATTCCCGTGGGCAACTCCAACGTGCTGATCGACGGTTTCATGGACTGGGTGGTGGACAACGACAGGAACGCCCGTGGCACTTACCACGCCAACCTGCACTTCAACCCACAGGTCAAGTACGACTTGGGCAAGGCGTTGCATTGGGGCGAGAAGCAACTGTATGTCGGCTTCGAATATGACTACTGGAAGAACAAGTACGGGATCGAAGATTCCGGCGCGTTCAAGACTAACCAGGACACCGCGAGCTTCCTGGTCAAGTATCACTTCTAAACATTAGTGAAAATCAAATGTGGGAGCGGGCTTGCTCGCGAATGCGGTGTGTCAGTCACTGAAACTGCTGACTGATCCACCGCATTCGCGAGCAAGCCCGCTCCCACATTTAGTTCAGCGTCAGCCCAAGGAATCTGGACAATTCCTCGCGCTTGGCAAGTGCGTCCTTGCGCCCCAGCTCAATCAACTCGCTGCAATACCCCGCCTCGAACAGCAAGTAACTCAACACCCCCGCCCCACTGGTCTTGGTCGCCCCCGGACCGCGCAAGAACAGACGCAACGCCGCCGGCAACTCCTGCCGATGCCGCGCCGCGATTTCGTCGATCGGCTGGCTGGGCGCAATCACCAGCACCTCCACCGGCGCCAACCCGGGCGCAACATGGCTGAATTGGTTCAGACGCTCCAACAGCTCGATATCGCTTTCCAGGCTGTCAATGAACGTGCTGTTGAGCATATGCCCGCCGATCTGCGCCAAGGTCGGCTCCTGGCCAGTGTAGGTACGCTGCATCGACGGTTCATTACCGCGCGGGTTGCCGCTCACGCCCACCACCAGCACGCGGTTGGCACCCAGGTGCAAGGCCGGGCTGATGGGTGCGGATTGGCGCACGGCACCGTCACCAAAATATTCCTGATCGAGCTTGACCGGCGCAAACAGCAGAGGGATCGCAGAGCTGGCCAGCAAGTGCTCAACCGTCAGTTGGGTCGGCACACCGATACGCCGATGGCGCAGCCACGCATCGATCTTGCCGCCACCCTGGTAGAAGGTCACCGCTTGCCCGGACTCGTAACCAAAGGCCGTGACCGCCACTGCATGCAGATGCTTGTTGCGGATCGCTTCGTCGATGCCCGGCAGGTGCAGCTTGTCGTTGAGCAAGTCACGCAGTGGCGTACTGTTGAGCAGCGCCACCGGTACCTGAGCGCCAAACCCCAGCAGGCTATGGCTAAAAAAACGGCTGGCCTGGCGCACCACGCCTGGCCAATCGCTGCGCAATACCAGATGGCTGCGAAAGCCCTGCCAGAATGCTGTGAGGCGCTGGATGGCGGCGGTGAAATCCGTGGCGCCACTGGCCAGGCTCACCGCATTGATCGCGCCGGCCGAGGTGCCGACAATCACCGGGAAAGGATTCGGCGCCCCCGGCGGCAGCAACTCGGCAATCGCCGCCAGCACCCCCACCTGATACGCCGCCCGCGCCCCGCCACCGGAAAGAATCAAGCCTGTGACCGGTTCAGCTGGGCGCATTGCGTCACTCCATAGTGGAAAAGTAGCGGTTACCGGCGACGCGGTTCGTACAGCTTAGCCTCGCCCGGCGGGCGGCTCTTGAAGCGTCGGTGCGTCCACAGGTACTGCTCGGGGCATTCGCGCACCGAGGCTTCAACCCACTGGTTGATGCGCAGGCAGTCAACTTCATCGCTCTCGCCGGGGAAGTCGGTCAACGGCGGGTGGATCACCAGGCGGTAACCGCTGCCATCGGCCAGGCGCTCTTGGGTGAAGGGCATCACGAGCGCCTTGCCCAGCCGCGCAAACTTGCTGGTGGCGGTCACGGTAGCGGCCTGAATGCCGAACAGCGGCACAAAAATACTTTGCTTGGCGCCGTAGTCCTGGTCCGGCGCATACCAGATGGCGCGGCCCGAGCGCAGCAGCTTGAGCATGCCGCGCACGTCATCGCGCTCCACTGCCAGGGAATCGAGGTTATGCCGCTCACGGCCACGGCGCTGGATAAAGTCGAACAGCGGGTTGCCATGCTCGCGGTACATGCCATCGATGGTGTGCTTCTGCCCGAGCAGGGCCGCGCCGATTTCCAGGGTGGTGAAGTGCAACGCCATCAGGATCACGCCCTTGCCATCCAGATGCGCCTGCTTCAAATGCTCAAGCCCTTCGACATGGGCCAGGCGCGCCAGACGCGCCTTGGGCCACCACCAGCTCATGGCCATCTCGAAGAAGGCAATGCCGGTGGACGCGAAGTTTTCCTTGAGCAGCCGTTTACGTTCCTTGGCGGATTTTTCCGGGAAGCACAGCTCGAGGTTGCGCGCGGCGATGCGGCGACGATCAGTGGCCACGCGGTACATGCCGGCGCCAAGTAATCGACCAATGGTCAGCAATGCACGGTAGGGCAACTGGGTAATCAGCCACAACAGGCCGAGTCCCAGCCATAACAGCCAAAAGCGCGGGTGAAAAAATACAGCTCGAAAACGCGGGCGATCCATTACAGATTCCGGTAAAGACAAGGGCCGCGCATTCTACAACGTTCGACTCGGCTTGCGGCCTGTGGTTGTTATCGTTATAAGTCTCGACACTTTTCGTGACAAGCCGCTTTTGCCGACCATGAGCCAAACCGAACCGCTAGACCAAGATCCCGTGTTCCAGCTGAAAGGCAGCATGCTCGCCATTACCGTGCTGGAACTGGCCCGCAACGACCTCGACGCCCTGGACCGCCAGCTCGCCGCCAAGGTCGCTTTGGCGCCGAACTTCTTCAACAATGCCCCGCTGGTCCTGGCCCTGGACAAACTCCCGGCCGGCCAGGGCGCCATTGATTTGCCCGGCCTGATGCGCGTCTGCCGCTCCCATGGCTTGCGCACCCTGGCGATTCGCGCCAGCCGCATCGAAGACATTGCCGCAGCCATCGCTATTGAACTGCCCGTATTGCCACCCTCCGGTGCCCGCGAGCGCCCGCTCGAGCCAATGGAAGGTGAAGTGAAGAAAAAACCGGAAAAACCGCCGGAACCCACGGTCAAGCCTACAAAGATCATCACCTCTCCCGTACGCGGCGGGCAGCAGATTTACGCCCAGGGTGGCGATCTGGTGGTGATCTCCTCGGTAAGCCCCGGGGCGGAACTTCTCGCCGATGGCAACATCCATGTATACGGCCCCATGCGCGGACGTGCCCTCGCCGGCATCAAGGGCGATACCAAGGCGCGGATTTTTTGCCAGCAGTTGAGCGCTGAGCTAGTGTCCATCGCAGGCCAGTACAAGGTTTCAGAAGATTTGCGCCGTGATCCGCTGTGGGGGGCCGGGGTGCAGGTCAGCCTGTCGGGCGATGTGTTGAACATCATCCGTCTTTAACGGATACTGCCGCATTTTCCAAGCATCTCTAGACTCTGATAGCAAAGCGAAACCGGCAAGACTTGTGTAGGAATAATTGGAATTTGGCGTTTCCCCCGCGGAAACCACATCTTTTTCCTACAAAGGCTGTCCGCCTGCAGCGAGTTTCAAGAGATGTTTTTCAGGGACCGAAAAGTCCTTTTTCCTTAGGGGTGAAACACCTTGGCCAAGATTCTCGTGGTTACATCCGGCAAGGGTGGTGTGGGTAAGACCACCACCAGCGCCGCTATCGGTACCGGCCTCGCTCTGCGCGGCCATAAAACAGTCATCGTCGACTTCGACGTCGGTTTGCGTAACCTCGACCTGATCATGGGCTGCGAACGCCGCGTGGTGTACGACTTCGTCAACGTGGTGAACGGCGAAGCCAACCTGCAACAGGCCCTGATCAAGGACAAGCGCCTTGAGAACCTGTACGTGCTGGCCGCCAGCCAGACCCGTGACAAAGACGCACTGACCAAAGAAGGCGTAGGCAAAGTCCTCGCCGAGCTCAAAGAAACCTTCGAGTACGTGGTCTGCGACTCCCCGGCCGGTATCGAAACCGGTGCTCACCTGGCGATGTACTTCGCCGATGAAGCCATCGTGGTCACCAACCCGGAAGTCTCCTCGGTACGTGACTCGGACCGCATGCTCGGCCTGCTGGCCAGCAAATCCAAGCGCGCCGAAGAAGGTCAGGACCCGATCAAGGAGCACTTGCTGCTCACCCGTTACAACCCTGAGCGCGTCAGCAACGGCGAAATGCTCGGTGTTGAGGACGTGAAAGACATCCTCGCAGTGACCCTGCTGGGCGTGATCCCCGAATCCCAGGCGGTCCTCAAGGCTTCCAACCAAGGTGTTCCGGTGATTCTTGACGACCAGAGTGACGCCGGCCAGGCGTACAGCGATGCAGTTGATCGCTTGCTGGGCAAGACCGTGGAACATCGCTTCCTCGATGTTAAGAAGAAGGGATTCTTCGAGCGTATCTTTGGAGGCAACTAAACAATGAAATTTCTCGACTTCTTTCGCGCCAACAAAAAGCCAAGTACCGCGTCGGTAGCGAAAGAGCGTCTACAGATCATCGTGGCGCACGAACGCGGCCAACGCAGTACCCCGGACTACCTGCCAGCCTTGCAGAAGGAACTGGTCGAGGTGATCCGCAAGTACGTCAATATCGGCAACGATGACGTGCATGTCGCCCTGGAAAACGACGGCAGCTGCTCGATTCTGGAACTCAATATCACCCTGCCTGATCGTTAATCGAAAAGGCGGCTGCCACGGCGGCTCGGTCACCTTGATCCCTTTTGGGGAACCGGGTGGGCGAGCCGCCGTTGGCGTTTGTTACGAGGCTGTTTAATGCCGCTGTCCAATATTCATATCCTGCATCAGGACGCCGCCGTCCTGGTGGTGAACAAGCCTACCCTGCTGCTCTCGGTGCCTGGCCGCGCCGATGACAACAAGGACTGCCTGATCACCCGTCTGCAGGAAAACGGCTACCCCGAAGCCCGCATCGTCCATCGCCTGGACTGGGAAACCTCAGGGATCATCCTGCTCGCACGGGACGCCGACAGTCACCGCGAACTGTCGCGCCAGTTTCACGACCGCGAAACCGAAAAAGCCTACACCGCCTTGGCCTGGGGCCAGCCGGAAATGGACAGTGGCAGCATCGACCTGCCCTTGCGCTACGACCCGCCGACCAAGCCGCGCCACGTAGTCGACTATGAGTTTGGCAAAAACGCGCTGACCTTCTGGAAAGTGCTGGAGCGATGTGGTGATTGGTGCCGCGTGGAACTCACGCCGATCACCGGGCGTTCGCACCAGTTGCGGGTGCATATGCTGTCGATCGGCCATCCGTTGCTCGGTGATGGCTTGTACGCCCATGCACAAGCCCTGGCCGCCTGGCCGCGCCTGTGCCTGCATGCGAGCATGTTGAGCTTTACGCACCCGCAAAGCGGCGAGCGTTTGCGCTTTGAGTGCCCAGCTCCGTTCTAAACCGCAAACACAGCCAAATGTGGGCGCTGGCTTTTTGTGGCGAGCAAGCTTGCTTGCGCTGGGGTGCGAAGCGCCCCCAAAAATGCCGGCTCCAGCTTCTCTGTCGAGCGGGAGCAAGCTCCCTCGCCACAACAAGCCCGCTCCCACATTTGTTATGTGCAGTTCTCGCCATCGAACGGTAAACTCCGCGCATTGCTGTCTGGAGCTATTTATGCGCGAAGCGTTGAATCAAGGCCTGATCGACTTCCTCAAGGCCTCCCCTACTCCTTTTCATGCCACTGCCGCCCTCGCCCAGCGCCTGGAAGCGGCCGGTTACCAGCGGCTCGACGAGCGCGAAACCTGGGCCACCGAGGCCAACGGGCGCTATTACGTCACCCGTAACGATTCCTCGATCATCGCCTTCAAGCTCGGTAAGCATTCGCCGCTGCAAGACGGCATCCGTATGGTCGGCGCCCACACCGACAGCCCGTGCCTGCGGGTCAAGCCCCAGCCGGAGCTGCAACGCCAGGGCTTCTGGCAGTTGGGCGTGGAAGTCTACGGCGGCGCGCTGCTGGCGCCGTGGTTCGACCGTGACCTGTCGCTGGCCGGCCGCGTGACCTTCCGCCGCGACGGCAAGGTCGAGAGCCAACTGATCGATTTCAAGTTGCCGATTGCCATCATCCCCAACCTGGCCATTCACCTGAACCGTGAAGCCAACCAGGGCTGGGCGATCAATGCCCAGACCGAGCTGCCGCCGATCCTTGCGCAGTTTGCCGGTGACGAGCGTGTGGACTTCCGCGCCGTGCTCACTGAGCAACTCGCCCGCGAACACGGCCTGAACGCCGATGTGGTGCTCGACTACGAGTTAAGCTTCTACGACACGCAAAGTGCTGCGGTGATCGGCCTCAATGGCGACTTCATTGCCGGTGCGCGCCTCGACAACCTGCTGTCGTGCTACGCCGGCCTGCAAGCCTTGCTCACCAGCGAAAACGACGAAACCTGCGTGCTGGTGTGCAACGACCACGAAGAAGTCGGCTCCTGCTCGGCCTGCGGCGCCGATGGCCCGATGCTGGAACAGACCCTGCGCCGTCTTTTGCCGGAAGGTGAGGAATTCGTACGCACCATTCAGAAATCACTGTTGGTCTCGGCAGACAATGCCCACGGCGTACACCCCAACTACGCCGAGAAACACGACGCCAACCATGGCCCGAAACTCAATGCTGGCCCGGTGATCAAGGTCAACAGCAACCAGCGCTACGCCACCAACAGCGAAACCGCCGGGTTCTTCCGCCACCTTTGCATGGCCCAGGAAGTACCGGTGCAGAGCTTTGTGGTGCGCAGCGACATGGGCTGCGGCTCGACCATCGGCCCGATCACCGCCAGCCACCTGGGCGTGCGCACCGTGGACATCGGCTTGCCGACGTTTGCCATGCACTCGATTCGTGAGCTGTGCGGCAGCCATGATCTGGCGCACCTGGTGAAAGTGTTGGGTGCGTTTTATGCGAGTCGCGATTTGCCCTGATCTCAGGGGCTGAATGCGGTCAGGTTTTGCATAAACCTGACACATATCACTGCCACTTTGCATAATCCGGCCTAGACTTGTCAGTATTCCCACTCCGACAAGGCCGTCGCCCCATGATCTCCATGTCTTCATTCCATGCCATGCTCATTCCCATCATCATCGGCATGATCCTGCTCGCGACCGGCTTCAACTTTCGCGACAAGCCCGTGGGTGTGTTTGGCATGTGGATCGGCATGCTGTTGATTCTCGGCACCGTGGTTTACAAGATCCTCGCCAAACTCGCGGAATAACAAATGCACTCGCATTGGGCATAGCGGCCTCGTACACTCGGTCAATTCGTCGTTTTCAAGGTTGACCGCCTCGTGCTTTCCCGTCTGTTTGCCCTGCCCTGCTATTTTCTGATCGCCCTGCTCACGCTGCTGCCCCTTGCGCCAGCACACGCCGTGAGCCTGCCCGGCCTGCTGGGCAGTGCCAACAAGACCCAGCCCCAGGCCGATGTGCCGCTGGGCCAGTCGCTGGACGAGGTGATCAAGACCCTGGAAAACGACCAGCAGCGCACCCAACTGCTAAGCGACCTGAAGAAGCTGCGTGAAGCCACGCAAAAAGCCCAGCCCGCCGCCGAACAAGGCGTGCTCGGCTTGATCGGCAGCACCCTGGCTGAGCTTGAAGCCCAGTTTTCCGGGGCCGACAGCCCGTTGGGGCGCTGGTCCAACGAGGTCGACCTGGCCAAGGATGAACTCACGGCACTGATGCTGCCGGCCACCGAATGGCTGCCGATCATTTTCGGTTTTGCCGTGATCCTGGCAGTGTGGAGCCTGCTGGCCGCCGCGCTGATCTGGCTCAGCCACCGCGTGCGCGAGCGTTTCGGCCTGCCCGAAGAACTGCCGCAACACCCACGTACCTGGGACATGGTGCGCTTCGCCCTGCGTAAACTCGGGCCGTGGCTGATTGCGTTGATCATCACGGTTTACCTCAGCTATGCGCTGCCTTCGTCCCTGGGCAAATCCCTGGCGATGGTGCTGGCCTATGCGCTGGTGGTCGGCACCTGTTTCTCGGCGATCTGCGTGATTGCCTTCTCGGTGCTCGACGGCCCGCACCGCCACCGGGCGCTGTATATCCTGCGTCATCAGGCCTTCCGCCCGTTGTGGTGGATCGGCAGTTTTGCCGCCTTCGGTGAAGCCCTGAGCGACCCAAGGCTGGTCGCGGCGCTTGGCCAGCACCTGGCCCACACCGCCGCGACCGTCGCCAATGTGATGGCGGCGCTGTCCACCGGCGTGTTTATCCTGCGCTTCCGCCGCCCGATTGCGCACCTGATCCGCAACCAACCGCTGTCGCGCCGCCTCACACGCCGCGCCCTCACCGACACGCTCTCGATTATCGGCTCCTTCTGGTACATCCCGGCGCTGTTGCTGGTGGGCATCTCGTTGTTCGCCACCTTCCTGTCGGCCGGCGACACCAGCACCGCGCTGCGCCAATCGCTGCTGTGCACGGTATTGCTGGTGCTGTGCATGGTGATCAACGGGCTGGTGCGCCGCCATGCGCTCAAGCCGCAACGTGGGCACAAACGCCACGCGCTGTACTCCGAGCGCCTCAAAAGCTTCGTCTACACCCTGGCCCATCTGGTGGTGTGGCTGGTGTTCATCGAGCTGGGCTTGCGCGTGTGGGGCCTGTCGATGATCCGCTTCACCGAAGGTGACGGCCATGAAGTCAGCGTCAAGCTGTTCGGCCTGGGCGGCACGCTGCTGTTTGCCTGGCTGATCTGGATTCTCAGCGACACCGCTATCCACCATGCCCTCACCCGCTCGCGCAAAGGCCTGGCCAATGCACGTGCGCAGACCATGATGCCGCTGATCCGCAACGTGCTGTTCGTGACCATCTTTATTATCGCCGCCATCGTCGCTTTGGCGAACATGGGCATGAACGTCACGCCGCTGCTGGCCGGTGCCGGTGTGATCGGTATCGCCATCGGTTTTGGTGCACAGTCGCTGGTAGCGGACTTGATCACCGGCCTGTTCATCATCATCGAAGATTCCCTGGCGATTGATGACTACGTGGATGTCGGCGGCCACCTCGGCACCGTCGAGGGCCTGACCATCCGTACCGTGCGCCTGCGCGATATCGACGGCATCGTGCACACCATTCCGTTCAGCGAAATCAAGAGCATCAAGAACTATTCGCGGGAGTTCGGCTACGCGATCTTCCGGGTGGCGATCCCCTTCAACATGGAGATCGATGACGCCATCAAGCTGATGCGCGATGTCGGCCAGAAAATGCGCAACGACCCGCTGCAACGCCGCAATATCTGGTCGCCGCTGGAGATTCAGGGCGTTGAGAGCTTTGAGTCCGGCAGCGCGATCCTGCGGGCGCGCTTCAAGACCGCACCGATCAAGCAGTGGGAAGTGTCGCGGGCGTTCAACCTGTCACTCAAGCGCCATCTGGATGAAGCCGGGCTGGACCTGGCAACACCGCGCTTGAGCGTGCAGGTGGTGACCGCCGGTACGGTGCAGGAGAAAGATCAACAACAATAAACAGGGAGAGGTCTGTATGCGTTTAAATGGTCTGAAACACCAATGGGTTTTCGGCATGCTGTGCGGGCTCGCCAGCAGCGCGGTGATTGCCGCCAGCAGTGGCCAGGGCAATGACCTGGAGAGTGCCCGGGAGGAAATCGCCGCCCAGGCCAAAATCCTCGAACCGGCGTTGCTGGAAACCCGCCGCGATATCCACGCCCACCCCGAGTTGGGCAATACCGAAACCCGCACCGCCGAACTGGTCGCCAAACAACTGCGCGACCTGGGCCTTGAAGTTAAAACCGGCGTAGCCCGAACCGGCGTGGTCGCCATCTTGAAAGGTGCTTTGCCCGGCCCCACCGTGGCCCTGCGTGCCGACATGGATGCGCTGCCGGTCAAGGAAGTCGCCGACTTGCCCTTCGCTTCCAAAGCCAAAGGCACCTACCTGGGCAAGGAAGTCGACGTGATGCATGCCTGCGGCCACGATGCTCACACGGCAATCCTGCTGAGCACCGCGAAAATCCTCACCGGCATGCGTGAGCGCCTACCCGGCACCGTGGTGTTTTATTTCCAGCCGGCCGAAGAAGGCCCAAGCGACTTTATCCCCGACGGCAAAAATACCTGGGGCGCAAAAATGATGGTGCAGGAAGGCGTGATGAAAGCGCCCAGGCCCGACGCGGTGTTCGGCCTGCATGTCTGGGCCGGTGTGCCTGCCGGGCAAATCGCCTATCGCCCTGGCCCGTCCCTGGCCAGCTCCGATGACCTGCGCATCAAGATCCTCGGCAAACAGACCCACGCCGGCCGCCCGTGGGATGGCATCGACCCGATCACCGTCGGCGCGCAGACCATCGTCGGTTTGCAAACCGTGGTGAGTCGGCGCACCGATATCTCGTCGTTTCCGTCGGTGGTGAGCATCGGCACCATCAATGGCGGCACCCGCTACAACATCATCCCCGAGTCGGTAGACATGAGCGGCACCATCCGTTCCTACGACTACGGCATTCGCCAGAAGCTGCACGCGGACGTGCGCCAGACCGTAGAGAAAATCGCCGAAAGCGGCGGTGCCAAGGCCGAAGTCACGATCATCGAAAAATACGACCCGACCATCAACAACCCGGCACTCACCGAAAAAATGTTGCCAAGCCTGCGCTGGGCGGCCAAGGATGATGTGGTGCAAGGCCCACTGGTGGGCGGCGCCGAGGACTTCTCGTTTTACGCCAAGGAAGCGCCGGGGCTGTTTGTGTTTCTGGGCGTGACGCCAAGGGATCAGGACATGAGCAAAGCGGCGCCGAACCATAATCCGGGGTTCTTTGTGGACGAGTCGGCGTTGGTAGTGGGGGTGCGGACGCTGGCGTCGTTGGCGACGGATTATCTGTATACCAACACGCCGCAGTAAGGCTTTATGTGGGAGCGGGCTTGCTCGCGAATGCGTCGGACCAGTCAATACTTGCGTTAACTGACACACCGC
>NZ_CBFHAZ010000080.1:0-28424 GCF_965653655.1 Pseudomonas onubensis
CTGGAAGGGATAAACAATCGAATAAAGGTCATTAAGCGGATGGCGTACGGTTACCGGGATAGCGAGTTCTTTTTCATGAAGATCAAGAGCGTCTTTCCCGGTAATCCGTGAAGAACCAAAAAAAAGGCCCACTACTGTCGTAGTGGGCCTTTTTTTTATCGGGATTTGGCATCCCGACAACCAACACATTCCAATGTGGGAGCTGGCTTGCCTGCGATTGCGGTTTGCCAGCTAGCTTATAGGTAGCTGACCCACTGCCATCGCAGGCAAGCCAGCTCCCACATTTAGATTTTTACCCGCCTGAAGACTTAATCGTCCATGTCTCGACCGCTGAGCAGCCGACTGATCATGTCCATCGAAAACCCGCGATAGCTCAAGAAGCGGCCTTGCTTTGCACGCTCCCGGGCATCAATCGGCAGATGGCCGGCAAACTTGCGGCGCCAGGTATCTTCCAACTGCGACTGCCAACTGATACCGCACTCACGCAGGGCCAGGTCGATATCAGCGCGTTGCAGGCCGCGTTGGCTCAGTTCTTCACGGATTCGCGCCGGGCCGTAGCCGGAGCGCGCGCGGTAGGAAACAAAGCTTTCAAGGTAACGGGCTTCGGAAAGCAGCCCCTCTTCCGTCAAACGGTCGAGGGCTGTTTCGATCATCTCGGGCTCTGCACCGCGCTGACGCAGTTTACGCGTCAGCTCGACTCGACCATGCTCGCGGCGAGCGAGCAGGTCCATCGCGGTGCGCCGAACGGCGACGAGTGTATCCAGTACCACAGTCATCGTTTGCTTCAGATATCGGTGTCGGCTTCTTCTACTTCTTCAACCGGCTCGCGGTTGGCGGCAGCTTTCACGTCTGGCGCTGCGGTCAGCAGCTTGTCGCGAATCTGCTTCTCAAGCGTGGCAGCGATATCCGGATTGTCCGCCAGGAACTTGGCCGAGTTGGCTTTACCCTGACCGATCTTGCTGCCGTTGTAGGCGTACCAGGCACCGGACTTCTCGACGAAACCGTGCAGTACGCCCAGGTCGATCATCTCGCCGTTCAGGTAGATACCCTTGCCGTAGAGAATCTGGAACTCAGCCTGACGGAATGGAGGAGCCACTTTGTTCTTCACGACTTTAACGCGGGTTTCGCTACCCACAACTTCGTCACCTTCCTTCACCGCGCCGGTACGGCGGATGTCCAGACGGACCGAAGCGTAGAACTTCAGCGCGTTACCACCGGTAGTGGTTTCCGGGCTGCCGAACATTACGCCGATCTTCATACGGATCTGGTTGATGAAGATCACCAGGCAGTTGGCGTTCTTGATGTTACCGGTAATTTTACGCAGCGCCTGGGACATCAGGCGGGCTTGCAGGCCCACGTGCATGTCACCCATTTCGCCTTCGATTTCAGCTTTCGGTACCAGGGCAGCCACGGAGTCGACCACGATCACGTCGATGGCGTTGGAGCGCACCAGCATGTCGGTGATTTCCAGGGCTTGCTCACCGGTGTCCGGCTGGGAAACCAACAGGTCGTCAACGTTGACGCCCAGCTTGCCGGCGTATTCAGGGTCCAGGGCGTGTTCGGCGTCGACGAACGCGCAGGTGGCGCCCATTTTTTGCGCCTGGGCAATCACCGACAGGGTCAGGGTGGTTTTACCGGAAGATTCAGGACCGTAGATTTCAACGATACGGCCTTTTGGCAGGCCGCCAATGCCGAGTGCGATGTCCAGACCCAGAGAGCCAGTGGAAATAGCCGGGATCGCCTGACGGTCGTGATCGCCCATACGCATTACGGCACCCTTGCCGAATTGACGTTCGATCTGACCCAGGGCCGCAGCCAAGGCTTTCTTCTTGTTGTCGTCCATTAAAGTCCTCACGTAATCAATAAGGCCTGACGGCCAACACCTGTATAAGTAGACAGTATTGTTCCACAAAGATCCGCGATCGCCTACCCCTGATTTTCGATTTCTGCTGCAGCTCGTCGCAACAAGCCCTCCAGCGCGGCCTTTACCGTTTGTCGACGGACCTCGTCGCGGTTGCCGGGGAAGTGCGCCAACTCGGCCGTCACCTCATCGCCCACGCCGAACGCCAGCCATACGGTGCCCACCGGTTTGTCCGGCGATCCGCCATCCGGCCCCGCGACACCGCTGACCGCCACGGCAAAGCGCGACAGGCTTTTTTCCTGCGCACCGCGCACCATCGCCTCCACCACTTCCTGGCTGACGGCGCCGACCTTGGGGAACAACGCCTCCGGCACGCCCAACTGGCGGGTCTTCTGCCGATTGGAGTAAGTGACATACCCGGCCTCAAACCAAGCCGAACTGCCCGGTATGCGCGTGATGGCTTCGGCGATACCGCCACCGGTGCACGACTCGGCAGTGGTGACGTGAGCATTGAGCACCTGCAAACGGCGACCCAGTTCAGCGGCCAGTTGAGTGATTTCCTTCACAGTCGTCTCCAGGAGTGGGCGGGGGTTTGCCTACCCTACAGGAGCCTATCGGCCATGCAAGTTGCAGAGTGCATCAAGACGCTAACGGCCGACGACGCGCACGCCACCTCAGGAAATGCCCAACACCGCCTTCGCCCGCGCCCACAGTTGCAAACGCTCGTCCAGCCCGTTCAGCCCGCCATTGATGCGCCGGGTGATGGTGGTGAACTGGTCTTTATCGGCAAGTTCATTCAAACCATTGCTTTGCCAGAACCATGCGGCGGACTCACACGCCCATTGCGGCTGCTCCAGCAATTGCGGTTGCTGTAACAGGCGGTCGTCGCCGAACAACGCTTGGCTGCAGGCAAGGTAATTGCGCCGCCCGGTGATCTGAATAAGCCCCCTGCCCCGGTACTTCTGTCCATCGCCGTCTGCCTCGGGGGTGTTGCCCAAACGCGCGGCCAGGGTGCCGGTGTCGTATTTGCTCAGGTATTGATCGCTGCCCAGTTCGCGCACATAGAGCAACTGGTCGGATTCGTGGCCGATTTGGGCGAGGAATGCGGCCATGCGCTCAGGTGTGATGATTTGGTGGTGTGACATGGCCGTGTTTAAGGCAGAAATGAAGACGCCGGCTTTAAGCCGCGAGCGTGGTAAGACTTTAACTAACTGTTGCTCGGACAAGACCATGTTGCCCTCCTCGGCGCTGCGAAATGAAGATCGAGCTTTGAGTGCCACGCGAACTCAGGCGTACTTTTCATTCAGTGCATACAAGATCGCGCAGGTTTCGCAATCCAGCACGCCATCATGGTTTTCAGGCCGAAAGTGCAGTTGAAAAGCCCGTACCAGCGCACTGAAAAAACCATCAGAAGTGGGCGTTTCAATGCCATAGCCATAGCGGGAAAACGCCTGAACCACTTGCTCACGCTCAGGCATTTCGCCACTGAATTGCTGGAGGTATTTATCTTTGACTGAATCGTCGTACCAGGCGCCGATTCCTGCCTGCGCAAGGTCTTTCCAGGGAAGCTTGGGGCCCGGGTCTGATTTGCGACCGACTGCGATATCGGAATGGCCTACCACATTTTTCGGCGACATGTCCGGGTAACGTTGCAGGATGTTCCTCGCCAATTGCTTGAGGGCTCTGATTTGCGAAGCCTGGTAGTCAGGGAACGTGAAAACGCCGTCGACATCCGTGGCCTGGTTAACAATCTCGATACCGATAGAGGTGTCGTTCAACCCTGAACGACCGGCCCACTGGCTGACACCTGCGTGCCACGCACGGTCCTCTTCCGCCACCAGACTGAAAATCTTCTGCCCCTTGAAGCCCGCCGCAATGTAGCTCGGATCGGTTGGATCCGGGATCAGATAATGCGCACTTGCAGCCCCGGTAGTCAGCGATTTGACCGAGCCAGAAAAGTCCAACGCGGTGTAGTGCAACACCAGGAAACGTACACGTTTGCCGTAAGGTTTAAGCGTGCGATAAGTGTTGTAGTCAATCGTAAACATAGAGCCTCCTTTTTTCCTATCCATCCTTTAGCTATTACGCAGCACACGCGCCGCGCCTTGAATTAACCGCACGCGAATGCTGCGACCTGGCGCACTCAGAGACGATGAAGTTCAATATAGTGTTCATGTGTACTCACCTATTGAGTCGAATGATTTGTCGCGGAGGATTCCGCTTTCATGTCGCTCAAAGGCGATTGCTCGAGGCTCGCGGCCTTCACATGATTTAACGTCCCGCATCGGGAACATTTGATCTGGAGCTCTGTAAACCCACCCGTGCGGGCGAGAAGTCTTTTGCAGTTACCGCATCTGAATTCTTTCAACATCTGCAAATTCCTTTTGCTGAATTACCCCTTCCGTGGGATCGAGTAGGAGGCGGGATTCAAATCCCGCCGTCCTCTCACACCACCGTACGTACGGTTCCGTATACGGCGGTTCAAGCTATGCGGCTAAGCCGGTTTATTGTGTCCAGTATTGAGACCAGTCCGAGTCGATCCCACAGCTTCTTCGGTAGCGCCTGATTCATATGTGGCGCTCCCGAGTTCCACCATGGACCTCGTCCATTGAACGCGGATTTGCAGGCACGTGCTTCGTCGAGCCCCAGACGCATTAGGTTGCGCGCCCTCGTTGAGGACTGCTTCCATTGGCGCCATGTGACACATCGAAGTTTACGGCGCATCCAGCCATCCAGCTCCTCAAGGGGCCGTTTGCTCTGGCTTAGCTTGAAGTAGCCCGCCCAACCACGTAACACCGGGTTGATCCGATCGATGACATTCGCCATCTTGTGGCCCCGCGCTCCGCGCAGCAGCTGTCTGAGCCGGTCGCGCAAGCGATTCAGGCTCATCGTGGCCACTTTCAGCTTCGGCTGTTTATGCAAGCTCATCCCGTAACCCAAGTAGTCGCAGGCCCACGGTCGTGCTACACGGCTCTTTTCCTGGTTCAGCGTCAGTTTCAAACGTTGATTCAGGAAACGCTCGACCCTGGCCAGCACTCGCTCGCCAGCACGACGGCTACGCACATAGATGTTTGCGTCGTCGGCATAGCGCACAAAACGATGACCCCGCCGTTCCAGTTCTTTGTCGAGTTCGTTGAGCAGGATATTCGACAGCAACGGTGAGAGCGGGCCGCCTTGCGGCGTCCCCTCTTGCCGTCGGCTGGCGATCCCGCCTGACATAACTCCCGCTTCAAGGTAACGGCGGATCAGTCTGAGTACGCGTTTGTCTTCGACATGACGCTCAACTTTGGCCATCAACACGTCGTGATTCACTCGATCAAAGAACTTCTCAAGATCGAGTTCCACGCACCAGCGGTGTCCCGCCGCCACATGGCTGCGGGCTGTTTTGATGGCTTGATGGGCGCTTCTGCCCGGACGAAAGCCGTAGCTGTAATCCGAGAACAGAGGGTCGAAGATCGGCGTGAGCTGTTGCAGCACAGCCTGTTGGATCAGGCGATCCACGACGCTGGGAATACCCAGTTGCCGTGTTCCACCTTTGGGTTTGGGGATTTCGACGGCGCGTACACCTTGCGGGTGATACTCGCCAGCCAGCAACCGAGCCTTGAGGATCGGCCAATACTGTTTCACGTAGCCCGCCAACTGGTCGACCGTCATGCCATCGACACCCGGTGCGCCCTTGTTGCTGACTACGCGTTGATACGCACGCTTGAGGTTAGCGGGTGCAAAGCACCCGTGCCATCAGCGTGTCCGGCTCCGCGTTCGTCCACGCCACAGACGCCGCCGATGTTTGCGCCCTGCCAGCCGTCATCCTCGGATACCGTCCGGGACTTGGAGTAACAGTTTTCTCTTGGAGAATATTCTGCGTTTCAACATTCGACGAGACTCTGACGCCTACTGGCGGCATAACCTGTTCGGCCCTTGGTGGCGCGGTTACTCGCCACTTACTACAGCCTCGGCTGACTTCTGCAGGTTCATCCCGTCGCCTCTCGACGCTCGGTAGCACAATGGCAAACGTGCAGATCTCCCAGGGTAATTCGCGCGACCTTCCTGCTTATGCCTGTCGGATCTACGTCACAGCGCTCCGTGCAAGTATTGGGCTTTGAAGATATTGGCCTTCTTACCCCGCTGTGCCGCCTCTATCCGCTTCCTGTTCGTCAGGCCAGCATTTTGCCTCGGGCTTCCTTCAGATTCGCGGTCACCCGCGACACCCTTGCCTCTGGCTAACACTTCCCCTTGCCGGGTGTGTAGAGGACTTTCACCTCCAAGTCACCAACGTGGCCACCACAGCCAAGCTGGTTGCGCTTCGCGCAACGCGCCATGCCTGGCGCACCAATAAAAAGCCCAGCGCGACGGCTGGGCTCTATTACGCAAGGAGATAGAAGATCATGGAGTCCAGTAAGCGATCTTGCCGCCTGCACCAACAGCTATAAAATTGCCGTTGCCGTAGGCGACGCTCCGGATATCGGTTCCTGCGAAAGTGTTGGCTTGCTGAACCCAGCCGATCCCATCCTCGGAAACGGCTGTCTTGCCGCCGTCGCCGACAGCTACATACTTGCCATTACCGTAAGCAATGTCGCGGATGATGGTTCCACCGAAACTGGTATCTGCAACAGCAGTCCAGTTAAGCCCATCGGGTGAATATGCCATCTTGCCATCCGCACCAACGATAAACATTTTCCCGTTGCAAAGCTTCATGGAAAGGATGGTGCTAGTGCCGAAGGTGCTGATTACGGTCGAGAATGATTGCGGATTACCCGTCGCCATCTTCACAGCGCTAAGCAGCTTCCCATTCGATCCCGCAACCAACACAAAAACGCCAATGACGTTGACGCAGTACACAGTCTCGTCAGAAGTGAAGGTCGTAGTGCGCTCCACCTGGCCTGACCAATCGCCATAACGGGAAAAGACTTTACCGTTAGACCCAACCAGTATCCAGGTCGCGTCGCTGCCGGAAATTGGCTGATAATACACAATGCCTTGCAAGTCTCCGGACGCGCGAACAGTTGCCGTAATGTTTGTCCAAGCTCTTTCAGGGCGTGCTGTGCTGCCGTAGGCCACATTGCCGGATTGAGAAACGGCTTGAAGCTGTGTCCCAAGACCGTTCCAGTACAGGTCATTGAGGACCTTTGCGCTATCAGAGGTGACGACGTCCTTAAGCTTGGTCCACGCTGTACCAGTCGCGCCTCCGCTGACAAGCTGAGTGGTTGCGGGAAGACCGTTGCCACCAGCCGCATAAAACTTGCCGTCCCCAAAAACCACGCGCCTAAGCATGCCGGTGTTATCCACCGGTTGCACTTGGGTCCAAAGATCTTGCAAGGTTTGAGACGCTGAGTTTGCGTTTTCCATTTTAAACTCCGTGACTGAGCTGATTTAAGTTCAGGCCTCTATATTGGGCGTATGGCGCTCAAAGGCGATTGCTCGAGGCTCGCGGCCTTCACCTGATTCAACGTCCCGCATCGGGAACATTTGATCTGGAGTTCTGTAACCTCACCTATTCGAGCGAGGAGTTTTTTGCAGTTTGCGCATCGAAGCTCTCTCAACATAAGTTCCTCCAACATCAGTGAACTAATGCTACGAATGACTTACCTGTTCACGCCGACAACCCATTCGCCGTGATCGAACTGCGATACCCCGTCACCGGATCGCCGACATGCACCACCTGCTTCATCGACCACTGCCCCTGCATATACGAAGGCCAGGTTTCGTCCAGCAACAACACGCCTTCGGCAGCCAATAAAGGGTTGCCAGGGCAATCGATCACCAGCTTCAAGCCTTCGCGCCCCACACGTCGCAGTTCGCCTTCAGCCACGGCACGCGCCTCGGCTTGGTTCTGGCAGCGCTGGCGCAAGGTTTTGAATGGGGCCACCCCAACTTCGACTACCTGCTGTTTGCCACCTGCGGCATCCCACCAGGTCACGCGGCTGCCCATGTATTTGGAGCGAGACGTTTCGTCGAGCTTGGCAGTGATGAAGGCCTGGTCACCGGGTCGGTTGTCCTGGGTCACGGACAGCTTCACCTGCGGTAATAGTTGCCCGGACAGCGATTTAACCTGCCCCGCCTCGGCCAGCACATACAGCTCGTTGATTGGTTTGGTGACCGCGCTGTAGCGCTTGGCAAGGCGGGTGATAAACGCCATGTCGCTTTCGTTGGACTGGTCGATATGGGCAATCGCAATGCCTTCCAACGCAGGTGCAACACGCGGTGAAAAACCGTGACGACTGACCAGTTGGCGAAACAGTGCGCCCAGCGTGGTTGGCCCGTAACTGGCCGACCGTCGCTGGCGATAACCGCTGGCGTCGAGCATGCTGAAAGGTGCGGCTGTCGCCACGATCATCAAGCGCATGGGAAACAGCACGGGCGTGCGTTGGGTGATCACAAACTCGCCTTTTTCCACCAGCGCCGACTCCTGATAACCCACGCGCAAACCGATTTTGCCGCTCAGACTGGGCAAACCTTCCAGCCCCTCGATATTGAGGGTCAACTCCAGCCGGTCAGACTCGATACCTGCGGCGTCGGTATGGCTCCAATGCATCAGGCGTTGATTGAGCAGCGCGGCATTAGCGCCATAAAACTCCACGATCGGCGTAAATCCCTGTGCCATGTTGCCTCCTTAATCCCACGCCAGAACGGGCCGCACAGCAGCCGGCCTCGCTTGCATTTCCGGCACGATGACCCACACACCGGCGGGCAGTACCGGCCCGTACTCGGCAAGCTCGGGGTTCAGACGCCAGAGGGTTTCTTCCGCCGCGTCATCGCAACGGCCCAATTCGCGGTAGAGCAACAGGTTGACCGAATCACCGGCAATACTTCGCACTCTACGCATTGACGAATTCCTCCAGTTCCATAGTCCAGGCCATGACCATGGGAGTGCCGTCATCGATCACGTTGCTTTGGGTTTCCATTACCGAATTGATCCGCCACAGGCCCCAGTTACGGCCGATGCCATCGACCAGCGGCAAGGGTGCACGCGAATTTTGCAGGGCGCGCAACTCGTCCAGGCGCTGCATGCCGATGGCGTACATCGCTGTGCCGGTGAACGTGAGCTTTTCCAGCTTCTGGCCGCTTTGCCGCGACTGGGGCTTGCTGGCAATAATCGCCAGGTCACTCCAGCCGCCGTCAGTGGTACGCACCAGCCCGGAATAGGCAAAGCCACGGGACAAGCCAAAAATAAAGTCGCCGAGGATCATTTGTTGTCGCATCAATCACCTCCTGGTGGATCGGCCAGCGCCGCGTTGCGCCGAATGCCAAGGGTGTCGGTGACCATCGGCATGCACCGAAATTGCAGGGCCTGGATCACTTGGTTGACGACTTGCTGGGCATCGGCGGGGTTCACGCCAGTAATCTGAATGCTCGGCGCGAGGGTGACTTGCACGTTGTCGGTACGCGCGGCGTTGAGCTCTTTGCTCACCGCACCGGGTGCAGGCAGGCGGTCATTTGAGCCGAACAGTTTGTCACCCAGCCAGGTGCCCGCTTCACTGCCGAGCAAGCCGCCGATAGCGCCACCGACGGCGGTGCCGACACCGGGGAAAATCAGCGTGCCAATGGCCGCACCGGCGGAGGCTCCTGCCCAGGCGCCACCGGCCGTGGTGAGGCCCGCGCCGACGGCTTTGGCGTCACCGTTGCGCAGGCCCTGGGCCACGTCCATGGCGGTGTCGACATATTTCATAGGGCCGATACGGCGGACGGCGGACGACTCGAGTTTTGCCAGCGCTCCCGACAAGCCCGCCGCCAAGCCTTTGGATGCGCCACGCGTCAGGGTTCGGTTTGCCGCAGGCGCCGCATAGGAAGTAAACGAAGCCCCCGGAGACTGGGTAGCGGCTCGCGCCGCTCGCTTGCTGTCGAACGCAAGCCGAGGTTGGCCCATAACATTGACCGGCAGCGAGACCTTGGCCGCAGCGGCGGAACCTTGGGATTTGATATCGGCCGACGTTCTGACCAGGCTGGTTTTAATCTCGCGTGATCTGGATTGACGGGTCTTCTTGCGCGCGCCGCGCGGCTTGCTTGCTGCGACCTTGGGCCGCGCTTTGTCTTTCTTCCTGGCGGTTTCGCCGACACTTTCAGGCACCTGCGCGGCGGCCGTTTCAAGTGGGCCACGAATATCCGCTGGCAGCGCTCCCGTGCAGCAGCAGTCCTTGCCCTTGCCCGCGTCTTTGCCCTTGTCCTTGTCCTTATCTTCTTTAAGCCACTTGGCGGCGGTTGGAAAGCGGTCAGCCACCGCATCAAGCGCGCGGCCGGAAAGCCTGTCCTTGGCCTTATCCCACAAACCGCTGAGCACTTCCTTGCCGACGAACTTGGCAGCATCCGCGCCTAGCTCAAGACCTTGGTCGGGCCAGGAGCGGGGCGCAGGCTCAGGCTTGACCGGCAAGCCTGTGGTGGTTGCGGTGCTGATATTTGTGTTTTTGGTCGCCAGCGAATTTTCGCTAATAAACAGTGTGCTGGTGAGCGTCTCCAGTGCCTCGCGCAAACGGACCTGCTCTTGTGTCAGGGCGTTGATGTCCACGCTGACGGTGACCAACGCCGAGGTCAGCTCTGGCTGCGGCGCAGGCTGAGGCACCGAATCCAGGCTGACAGGCGCGGCAAGGTCTGCGCTAAAAGGTGCCAGCACACTGCCAAGGTCCGCATCACCAAGCAGCCAACGTTTGTCTTCCTGGGCGAGTCGCGTTCCAAATTGACTCTCTTGCATCCCGCTTACTCCTGTTTAACGCCAAGGCGAGTGATCGCGATGTCGTAGCGGCGCAATGCTTTGCCGGCGTCCCAGTCGAGGATCTCTGCCTCATTGACCGAGTAAATCAGCGGCACCACATCGAGGATTACTTCGATGTCGCGCTGCGAAAGAAGTCCGCCGGTTGATTTAAAAAATCGTCGATGCGCTCCTGCAGTTGCGTCCAGTCGGGCACTGTCAGGCCGGCGAGATCGGGGATCATCAAACCGGTGCAATGCGCGGTGATGAACTCGGCGCGCTCTTTGTGGGTGGCGAGTTTTTTCATCACCTTGGTGGCGCGCAGGGCCGGCATTTCCAGGAGCAGTTCGGTCAGGCTGCGACCGGCCGCGTCGAGGGCCAGCAACAGCTGGACAGGCTGGTTGTGGTTCGTTTCGTCAGGCTGATCCAGGAAGAACGACGTAGGGCGTGTCGACATGTCATGTACGTACTGAGCGATGCTCACGTAGTCCGGACGCTTGAGCTGGTCGAGCTCTTTTTCCGACAGGCCGGTGGCGAGTTTCGCCAGTTCAAAAAACTGGTCGTCCTCGTCATCACCGGCCCGGGCCAGCGCGTCTTTTTGCGCGGCGTAAAACAACGGCTTGAGTTGAACCTGCTGGATCGTCGCGCCAGTGTCGGCGGTGATCGGAGACAGCAGAATGTGCAGCGGTGGCATCCAGGCCATGGGGCAATTCCTTGGTAAAAAAGTATTTGCAAGACAACACCGGTCCATGTGGGAGCGGGCTTGCTCGCGAATGCGGTCTATCAGCCACACATGTATTGACTGACACGCCGTATTCGCGAGCAAGCCCGCTCCCACACTGACAGTGTCCACTTCAGGTGCCGTGAAGGCTTACGGCATCAGCACCGCGCGGCGGGCATCGCCGAGAATGTCGACGCCGTTGAGCACGAACTTCTGGGTGCGCACGTCGATGTCGATCACCGGAATGCCATTTTCCAGGCGGTTGTAGGTGCGGCAGGACAGCTCCAGGGTGGTGGTGACCTTGTCGCCCATCTTCAGCTTCGCCTCGGCCAGGGATTTCAATTTGCCGCCGACGGTGTGGTAGGTGAAGTAAGTTTTGCCATCTTGATCCTGGCCGGCTTCACGCACGTTGAGCAGGATGTCGTCACCCAGGCGCACGCCCAGGGCTAACATGATTTCCGGGCCGGCACCTTGCAGCACTAGGGTGGCGCCGAGCACCTTACCGCTCTTGGCCATTTCTTCTGCAATAAAGCGCCCGCCGGACATGGGTTCCATGTCGAACTCGATCTTTGGTGGGGTGAACTCCTCCACCGTCGCGGACAACGGCAGGCCTTGAAGGGTGGCCGCAATGGCCTGTCTTACACGGTTGGTAAACATTAGAGAACGTCCTCCAGGAATTGCTCGATGATTTCATCGCGGGCATTGAGTTGATAAATCATGTGTTCGTTCGGCGCGTAGCGGCCGTAGTCGATGACGATGAACCAGGTGCCGTTCTTGTACTTCTCGACACTGTTCAACTCCGGGTGCAGGTACACGCTGCCGCCGGGAATGGTTTCGTCGGCCACCAGGGTTTGCAGCCAGTCATTGATGCGCTTGACCTCCTGGTCCATGAACGACTTGGTGAGGTTCTTGGCCATGGCTTTCTGGCCGGCCTTGACCAGCTTGCGGCTGATGGCATCTTCCAGGCCGACATAGCTGATGAACTTGCCGGTGATGGAGCGGTTACCCAGCAGCGAAAAACCGCCAAGGATAGTGCGCGCGTAGTAGCTCACGCCGTAACGGTTGAGCAGGTCGCCTTCGGTGGAGGTGTCGAGGATGTTGTACTCGACCACGCGGGAAACGTCCTCGGCGAACGTCACCTGGTTACCTGGGCTTTCCCATTGCTTGACCTTGGCCAGTGCGGCGATGGCCAGCGAGGATGGCGACAGGAATACGTTTTTCTTGGCTGCCTTGGAATACACCGACGGCAGGTTGTGCACCAGCAGGCAACGGTCGAAGCCGAGGTCGGCGCCGCCCAGTTCACCGCTGTAGGTCACTTGGTCAGCGACCGAGACGTCCTTGCCGTCCAGCACTACACGGGCCTTGATGCGCTTGCCAAAGGCAGCGAACTCACCGGCCACAGCCTTGGTGCCGGTGAAGCCTGGGGCACCGATGATGGTCAGGTCTTCCGGGACGCTGCTCAGAGCCGCCAGGCCCAGCTTGCGGCCGGTGGCTGGCTCGTTGCCGCCGATCACGTTATTGACGGTGTCGGCCGGGGTTGCGCCCTCCTCCACGATCACCACATAAACCGGCACTTTCACCACTTTAAGGATCTGGTACACCGCCTGAAACAGCGTGCCCGACTCGGTGCCGGTAGGGTCCAGCAGCGCCTGGGTGGTAAAGCTGTTGATGCGAAACGGCGCGTTTTTCGGAATCGACGCGTGGGCATTCGGCGCGGTGCCGACCAGGCCGATAACGTTGTCGCCCAGGCCACCCATGGCCTCGGGGGATTCAGTGGCATTCACAGTGATGCCGTTGTGCTCGAAGTTCAAAACCTCAGCCATGATTAGTCAGCCTTCTTGGGGGTGGAGTTGAGGACGCTGGTCAGTTCCAGGCGGCCGGCGGTGCGCAGGGCGGATGCTTCGACGTCGAGCAGTTCCAGCTCTTCGCCGGCGGTGGACCAATGGCCACCTCCGGTGGGGAATGGGATGAGGACGGTGTAGGTTTGGCGGTTGGCCATGGGTAAGTTTCTCCAGACGCAAAAATGCCTTCTGAACAAGAAAATTCAGTGGGCGAAAAAAAACCGCTTTCGCGGTCGTGTCAGTCACTGGGTTGGCGCTACAGGCCAATCGATTGAGGATGGGAAACCTGCCTGCTTATCGAGGCGGTTCAGTTCGACTCGATACAGCCTCCAGGCTTGCAGCCGTGCCAACTCGTCATCGGTTGCCTTCCCCAACTCTTGTGCATCCAACAGCGGTGCGATGCGTATCGCCGCGACTTGCAGTAGCTCGTCTCGACGTTGCAGCGTTTCACTGCTAACCAGCAGTGCCATAACCTCAGCCGCATCGTCAGACGACAAACCGATATGCTGAAGACTCTCTGCGTCTGGATTGACGTAGATCGAGCCCTTGTAAGTAACTGTTCTCACTTAAAAACTCCTTATGCAGAAATAGTTGTATAAACCTGCCTGGCGGTGTAGGAACCTGGCGCCAAAGTAAGCAGATTATCCAGCGTTGCCCCAGCGCCGAAACCAACAATAGACACGCTACTGATATCAACCATTTTAGGCACACCGACATTCACGATTGTGCTCTGTGTCCCACCTTTACTGATTGTCGTCTGCGCAAGGCTAAGTTGAATAAATCCGTAATACGTGCTGAACAGCGGCACGTCTTGAACAACGACTTCACACTTATGAAAGAAGAGTTTAAAACTCACACTCTCACCAAAACCACCGTCGCGAGTAAACAAACCTCCGTAATCGGGACCGTATTGCGTCACTCCATTAGCCAGCCCAGTTTCGATTCGGCAGTCCGTAAACTTGATAGACATCTCGGTGAAGGCAGAGAACCCACCACACACATAAGTATTGGAATCAGAAAAGCGCGCCAATGCCCCGCGCACAATTGGTTTAGAGGCTTCCGTACCGTAGGGCACAAATAGAATCGACATATTATCAACGTTGGTGCCGCCCAGGCCCCGACCGACTTCATAAACCTTACCGCGTCGCAAAAAAATAGTCGCGGAGCCGCACAACATAACTCTGCTCACCGCCGCCGCAATAGTTTTAAGCGGCTTATCGGGAGTCAAACCACTATTAGTGTCCACACCGCTGGAAGAGTCGACATATAACGCCTTGTTAACCTCTGCTCGAACAGCAGCTGGAACCTGTTCAGTTGCCGCAGCGACGCGCTGATCTATCAATGAAATCTTTTTATTGACCGTGTCCGTCAACGCATTGCATGCCGACACCAAGCCGGCGATTACCGTTTCCAAACTCATCGTTAAACTCCCTGTAAAATATCTATTTGGTTTCCATACTCATGACGCGAAACAAAACCCCCACATGCCTCGCCATGTTGTCAACGCTGGCTGCCGCCAGTTGAGCGAATTCTTCGGTCAATAAGACATTGAGGTTTTCACTGCCCACTACCACCGTCACACTGTCTGTTGGCAACGGCGAAATATCCAGCGTGAACTTTTGCAGCACCCGTGCCGCCGACGCTTTATAGGTCAGCAACTTCCCCGCTACGGAATACACCGCCAGCAAGGTCCCACTGGCGAGGTAAAAACCGAACTCGCCAATTTCATACTCGGCCTCGCCGTCAAACAGCGCGGCCATCCTGAGTTGCCGGTCGCCCAGGTCCTCGTAATCCACAATGGCGACCCGCTGGCGTTCATCACGCAAGGCCACTTGCGCGCCGTCCGGGTTATAGCGGCCAGTACCAGCGCCGATGTGGGTGATCTCGCCTTTCAATCCCTGGTTCTTTGCCTGCAGCACTTCATCCAAACCCTTGGAGGTGAAGCGCACCAGGCGCGTAATGTCATCTGTCATGGCTGCGCCCTGAGGTCGTAGTCGTTAATGGTGTAGTGCTGGGCAACCCCAGCGCTGTTAAGCCGGGCAACCAGCGCAACCTCCGGCAGCGCTCCGTCCAGGTACAACTCGCCGTCACTTAACGGCGCATGGAGGACTTGAGTGAGCGCAAGCCGCCCTTGGGTTTCGTGCACGATGGTGATGGTCGCCTGGTCCCGCTCGCTCTTGGCCGCGTTGATACGGCGAATCAAACGATTGTGATCACCGCTGGACCAACTGCGTCCGATGATCGCCTGCACGTCGAAGGTGTAGGGCATATCCCTTGGCCGCTGCTGATACCAGGCGCTGATGTTGGGGGTGAACCCCAGCGATTCCACCGCATGACTCAACGCCTTGGGCGTGCCTGCCTGACGCTGGATCTGCCAGGACAAGGCCACGGTCAGGCGCTTTTCGGTTTCGCTGGCGTCGGCGTCCCATTCACTGACGCCGCGGTCGGCGGCCAGGTACGGCAGAAATTCGCCCGGGGTTTGCAGTGGGTTCATCAACGCCGGAAACGGTGGCATGACCCGGTCGAGCAATTGCCCGAATCCCACGTCCAGAGCCTTTTCCAACGGTGAGCTGTTGGCTGGCAACAAACTCGCTTTGTGCTCACTCATAACGTGCGCACCTCCACCTCGACACCCGTGCAATACGGGGCCTGGAAGGCGTTGCTGATAATGGGTTCGAGCGGCTCAACGATCTGTAACTGCGCGGCACCGGCGCTGTGAATCGCGTAGTCGATCCAACTGGGGTCTACCCGCCCTTCGAGGCGATGACAAGACTCTGCGTAATCTTGCAGCAGTTTCTGCGCCGCTACCTGAGTGAGCCCCGAGTCCGGACCGGCGTTGATCTTGGCGACCACACGGATTTTGTAACGCAGGATTTGCGCAGCTTGCACGCTGACCAAATCCGTCTCCGGCCGCACATCCGGCCGTGCGAAATGGCGGCGAACACCGTCAAGCAAATCGGCGGATGGCGTGCCGTCGCTCTCACGAGCAAGCACCGTGACCATCACTTCGCCGGGCGCCGTTCTACGCGCATTGCCGTCCTTGACCTGCGCCGCATAGCCGTCCGGGTCAAAGGTGTAGCTGACCGTCACCACGCCCGGCGTCGCGCTTTGCACCTTCACCGACGGCCGTTCACCCAGGGTAAAAACCTCTCGCCGATACTGCATCCGCGAGCCGGCTGCCGGTGCATGGGGTGCCAGGTAATAACGCAAGCGAGCGTCGTCGTCACTCTCCAACGTCGGCGGCACCGGCGGAAACGCAGCCGGGTCGCCGGGGTCGAGCACTTGGCGTTCCAGGCCCATATCTGCCAGGCGCGCATCCAGGTTGCTGCTGGTGGCCCACCACGCCAGCATCTGCTTGATACGCGCATTGTATTTACGTTCGTGGGTTTGCAGCCTTACACAGAAGGCTTCCAGGGCCAGGGTCAGCAACTCGCTTTCGTTGTCGAGGCTGACCTTGAGTTTGGCTGCGCTTTGCGGCGCTCGGGTGGCGACGTAATCGACCACAAACGCCTTGAATTCGGCCAATAGCGGCTCGAACTCATCCACCGCAATGATGGCCGGTTCCGCCAGTTGGTTCTGGCCGGGGATCAGCATGCTCATGTCACGACCTCGAAGGTTTGTTGGCGGTTTTTCCAGCTGCCGGCGAAGCGCAACAGCAGGCCGGCGCCTTGGCGGGTGGCGACGATGACCTGGGGTTGAAAATCGCCGATGCCGTTGTGGCTGTTGTAGAACGCCTGCGCGGCGTGGCTTTGGGCGAGGATCAGCAGGTCGTCGCCAAGGTTCTGGCCGAGCAGCTGCGGGATCAGCGAGCCATATAGCGGGCGTTTCTGACGAGTGCCCACGGGGGTGGTCAGCGCTCGGGTAGCGCGCTGCACAAATTGCAGCCAGTCATCGACGGCTGCCCCGGTGTTTCGATCGATGCCGAGCATGGGATGTCCTTATCGGGGGCTGATGACGCGGCCTTGGTGATCGACCAGCGGGCCGCTGAAGTGCGCGCCGCCAGCGTCCAGTACCAGGCTGGTGCCGCCGATTTGCACGGCGATGCTCTGGGGAGTGATCGTCAGGCTGGCGGCGCCGACCTTCACGTCGACTTGTTCACGGGAGCCGCTGAAAGTGGTGGGGCCGTTGACCCAGTTGAACGTATGGCTGGCGTCGTCGTAGTCGCTTTGGGTGCCGTCCTGATGGCGCCTTCGGGTCAATGTGGCAACGTTGGAGGCTGGCGGAAACAGACTACTGTTGAGACCGAACAAGGCCACAGACTGGCCACCGCCTTCGCCGCCGCCGTAGTTGAGCAATAGGCATTGTTCACCCACGGACGGGATGCGTGTTTCGGTTTGCGCACCGGCGCTGGGGTTGAAAAAACGGATTGCCGGCGTGAGCAATTCTCCGTGGCTGACCTTGCAGGTATTGCTGGCGGCGTCGACCGACTGACACGTGCCAATCCGGCAAAAACTCTCGGCGCGTCGATACAGGTCTTCAAGTTGGGTTTCCATCTCTGCCAGGCGTTCGACAATCGGCCCCAGCTGCATGCGTAACAGCGCGTCGAACATGGGCTACTCCGCCAGTGGTTTGTATTGGTCGGGATCGTCGATATCCGCCACTTCCCAGGAGCGGGCAAACAGCGGCTGGCCGGTAGGATCTGTGAGTAATACCGGCCCGATGTAGAGGGTTTGGGTGAAGGAGACAGTCCAGGTGTCGTAGTCCGTTTCTGCTGCTGTTGCAGCAACCGGAGCGGCGACGATATTTATCGGCAAATCGCACTGGGCCAAAGGCAGGCCCCAACGGTTATCCAGCACCTGATCCATAAGCTGGCTCGCCAGGTCGCAGGCATCAAACGGCAGCGCACCCGGCGCCACCATGGCCCGGAGCGAAATCGTCAGGGCGTGAGCCTTGCGCCCTTCACGAGAGCGAATGCCCGGGCCATTGCCTTCGACCGTGATCAACACGCCGGTTTTATCCAGGGCACCCTGAAAATCCTGGTGATTGCCGACCTTCAAGACCGGGAAGGCCGCATGCAGCGCCGCGCTAATGGCAAGGGGCAGTTGGGAGGGTTTTTCGATAAGGGTCATATTAAATAGCGTCCTTGCAACGGTTACTGCGGGTCTTGACCGGAGCCTTGGTTGACCCCGATGCGCTTGGCCGCCCAGCGTTCATAAAGGCCGATGGCGACATCGGCACCGGCCATTGCGGTGAGGCAACCAATAGCGCCAGCAGTCCAGATCGACATGCCGGCGGCGTAGCACAGCATCAAGGCTGAAACCCCGCACACCATGCACGCGCCGGAGCGCAGGGCCAGGCGACGGATCAGCGACCAGCCACGTGCGCCTTCTTTGTCGGCGCGCCACATTTCACCGGATACACCGCCGATCACTGCCAATACGATGACCAGCCAGATAGGCATTTCCGCTAACGCTTGTTGTTCATTTGTCATGTCACGCCTCCTGGCTGAGCACTCAATAGTCCATTTTTCATTTACACATGCTTCGATAGGTCGGCATTCCAAAAAGCCCGGTTGCCCGGGCTTTTCAGTAATGATTTCCTCGAACGTTCGGCGCTACTGGCGCGGTACGGTTCTTTCCTCAATGTTTTTTCCGGCCACGATCCCTGTCTGCCGGATAACTGCTTCTGGTGCTTTACGCTGCACACCCGGGTCAGTTGCCAACCCTCTGAACCGTTAAGGCCGGTTCATCGCTGCCTGTTTTTTTAAGCGGTGTAACTAAAGAGCGTCGGCATCCTTGCCGGTGTTGCCTGGCATCCCTGCCATCGCTTTGATGGCGTCCTTGCCGATGTTGCGTGGCTTCCTTGTCACTTTCCTTGTCACTTTCCTTGGCAGCATCCTTGCCGCCTCCACCACCTTGTTGGCTGGCTTGAGATGGAGAATATGCATGTATGCATATACAGTCAATGCACAAATGCATTTATTTTTATTCAAGGAATGCATCAGTGCATTTATAGCCTGATGGGCCAGGGGTTTGCCGGTTTTTTAAGGTCGAAAAAAAGCCCGCACAGGGGCGGGCTTTGTCTTACGCAAGAAGGTTAACGGGCGTACATGCCCCACCAGAACACATGGCCGAGGATGCTGATTTGCTCATCCTGGATATCCTGGAAGCTGTAGTCCTCGTCCGGGTGCTCATCGCGATTAAAACTGCGCAGGCGAATCCCGGAAGGCAGGCGGTAGAGCTGTTTCACCCGCAATTGACCATTGTGATTGATGGCATACAAGTCGCCATCGACGATGTCACCAATGCCGCTCTTGCCCGCATTCACCCCAACCGTCGCGCCGTCGCGCAGCACCGGCAACATACTGTTGCCACGTACTGTCACGCATTTGGCCTGGTCAAACTGCACACCGTTGTGGCGAAGGCTGCGCTTGCCGAACCGCAGGCTGGCCTTCTCGCTTTCCTCGATGACGAATCTTCCTGATCCAGCAGCCAATTCAACCTCGCGCAGAAAGGGGATCGACACCTCGTCATCATTAACGGGCGTGTCGTCGTCCCACAGGCTTATGTCCTTGAGTTCCGAATGCATCGGGTCGCGCCCGTCATCGCGCCCAACGCCCAGCGCCGCGCGCCCGCGCAGGTGGTCGGTGCTGACGCGGAAGTACTCGGCGATGCGCGAGATGTGCTTGTCCGACGGATCAACGATCTTGCCGCTGAGGATCCGCGAGAGTGTGGATTGAGGCACGCCGGTACGCCGGTGAAGCTCCGTGGGGGAGATCCGGTCGCGGTCCAGCAGCTCTCTTAAGACGGTTGAAACGTTGCGTTTTTGCATAACGGCGATAGTGCCGGGGGTTTTCGGGGTTGGCAAATGCTAAATTGCATAATTTATGCATTTTTGTTGCATCCCCAGCTATTCGTAAAATGATCATTAAAGCTAAAAGCCTCCGGCCTAGAAGCTCGGGCCTGCTTGCGTATAGGCTCTGCGCAACAGACCACAACAATACCTCTCTTCGTTTTTGTGGAACTACACAGACGCGTAATGCATACGCCCAGGCTTTTCTGGCAGAAGTAAAAAAATCAGTTCCGAGGCGTTACCTTGAGTCTGTGTAGCTTGACTGGATCGCACCATTGCCGGAAAGTGCGATGGTGACCTTTTAGCTTTTTTTGGAATGCTGACATTGTAAAAGGACCTTACCTAAATGAGCATTTTTTCAAAAAAAAATGCAGAAATTGAAAAAAAAAGAATCGAATATGAGTTGGCCGAATTTGGTTACTCAAAATTCATTATAAAAGAGAGCAACATAACGACAATTCAAATTGCAAAAAATATCGGAACCCCCTATTACCACGAAAAAATTCAAACAATAGAAGAAATCACCCCAAGCATTAAGTCTAAATTGCGGACCAACACATACAGTGGAAACTTTGGTTTAGATGCGTTCCCGTTCCACACAGATCTAGCTCACTGGCAAACACCACCACATTACATTCTCCTTTGTTGCATTCAACCAGCAAAAGACGTTAAAACACTATTAATCGATTTCAAAGAACTCCTCTCAACCGAAGACGAAAGCACACTGAGCCGAGCCCTCTTTAGACCAAGAAAAAGTATAAATCACCAAGCCTCATTGCTTCGCTTATCAGAAAACAGAAAGATAAGATGGGACAGCCTATTTTTACAACCCGTAAGCACATCTGGAAAAGACCTCTTAAGTCGAATTACTGAAAAAATAAACATTTCAGCCAAAAAAGAAATCGCGTTATCCAGCGACAAAGAATGTTTAGTCATCGATAACTGGAGACTGGCGCATGGTCGAACTGCCATTCCAAAAAACTGCCTAAATCGCAAACTTGAAAGAGTTTACCTTTCATCAGTACAAGGAGTACACGATGTCTAATTCTAGCCATGAATGGTCAAAAGACGCACTATTTAAAAAAGCTCAACTCTACGCAGAAACGATGATTGAACATGAGGACAACGCTTGGCAATTTGGATTGTGGTCTGCGTTTACACTTGAGTTTTTAATTCGTGCGGCCGTATCGGCAGTATCACCGGTACTGTTAGCGGACGCCAAAGACTGGAATAACATTTTATATGGACTTGAGATAGCGACCAACAAACCAAAATTTATTCCAAAATCAGCTGCCACATCCGAGCTAATACTTAGACTTGAAGATATCGTCCCGTCATTCACTAGGGAGCACGCAAACTTTTGTATAGCTCATTTAGCCAAAAGAAATAGCGAAATGCACGGAGGAAATTTAGAGTTCGAACTTTATCCATCCTCCGCTTGGGCACCAATGTTTTACTCTGTATGTAAAATCTTATCTACGGCAGCAGGGGAGTCTTTGGAAAACCTGCTCGGACCTGCTTCAGCAAAACGGGCGAACGAGGATATAGCAGCACTCAAAGATGTGAATGCTAAATCAGTCCGTGGTGCGATAGAGGCTCATAAAACAGTTTGGAACGAAAAGTCAGCCACTGAGAAATCAACGGCTCAAAAACAGGCTCAGACTGCTGCATTAAGGCATTATGGTCATCGAATCAACTGCCCAGCCTGCCAATCGGTAGCGCTAATCCAGGGGAAGGCCGCCGGGGAAGCGAAAAAGTCGGTTTCAGATGATGGAGTAATTGAGAAGCAAATTATGAAGCCTGAGGCGATGCACTGTATAGCGTGCGGCTTGAAAATAGCGGGTTACTCAAAGCTACTCGCGGCCGGGCTGGGGAGCACCTATATATCCACTAGTCAATATGACGCAATGGAGTACTTCTCCATAGATCTCGATGAACATGTAAGAAGCATGATGGAGGATGATAACAATGAGTAATAGTACTCATTGAATACCATGCATAAGAAAGCAATTAAGGAGCGTATTAATTTTCCTATAACAGATAGAGTCCCTTTTTGCTCTCAACCGCAGGAAAACAAGATATCCGTTTAACCAGTTGCACCCACCCCACCATCACGCTAACCTTCCCCCGGTCGCTGCAAATTCAGCGACCGGGTGTGAGAACCCGAGCAAATCAAGGCGCAAAGCGCCCAAGAACCCTATCGCGGCGTTTTTTTTCGTCTGCGGTATCGTTTTATGGCGGCTGTGCGTGGGAGACCTTCGGGTCTACCGGTTGCCTTGATTGCCGGTTTCTCACCCTGCGCACAGCTGCCACCCAAACCTGTGAGAAGGTTCGTGGCAGTTCCTCAAATCAAGGAACTTTCACTTATGTGCTTCTACGTTTATTGCCTCAAAAGGTGTCACCTTTCTCGGCTCATCTCCTCCGTACTCGGAGGTGTTTTATGAGCACTTCGCAAGATCTAATCACCCTAGGCGTCACCCCCTTCTCCTTCCATTCCGACCAACCGCTATTTCGCGTCAACAGCGGCGTCTCCCTGCACGAAGCCTTGCACCACGCCTCCGACCTCCTCCACGTCGCCAAGCAACTCGCCGAAGATGCGGCGATGACCAAGGAGACGGACCGGTACGCCTGGGCGTCGCATTACTTGCAGGAGATGGTCAAAGCAGTGGTTGATGATGTGGTGAAGGTGTTGGATTCGCCCGGCAACCTTCAGTAAGGGGCGAATGAAAAACCGGCGCGGTGCCTGATTCCGATCACTCAAGAGATAGCACAAGCACCGCTAACCTGTGGCGAGGGAGCTTGCTCCCGCTGGGCTGCGAAGCGGCCCTGCTCTTTGCTTCAAGAGCATGGGACTGCTACGCAGTCCAACGGGAGCAAGCTCCCTCGCCACAAGTTCGGTGTTCCTTATTGGGTGTTCATTCATAATAGTGAGACCATTGGGCGCTGCGCCATGTTTAGGTTTTACCTGGCTGTTTGTGACCTGCGAACCCTCGACCTCGCATATTAACCTTGCCGCCATTGCAAAATCAGCAGGGCCAAGCCCCCCATCTTTGCCCCATTCCTTTTAACGAATTTGCTAACTATCTGATGATTAAAAACACCTCCGATCTGTCCTGTCACACTCCAATGATGCAGCAATATCGACTGGAGAACGTTACACACCACGCAATGTGTGGCTTACAGAGATTCACTGTCTAAAACTCTAGTTTAATTCAGCGCCCTTTACACCCAATGAATGCGTGTTAGATTGAGGCAGTTTTAGACAGGTAATTTCGCGATGGAAAGCCATCAGTAGTTTGCAAGCGTCTACCTTCCTCTGCTGCCCCATAGTCGTCGTCTGCTGCAGATTAATTGCATCGCGAGATGCACTGCGACTTTAAATATCAGTCATCCTTTTACTGGTTACATATAAACTGCCACACCACCTACGCGATGAAAATTTTTTTGGAACCTGCAAGCGTGTCAGCACCACTCACACAGGTTAATTAAAATTAATTCAGGTGCTATTATGCGTACAGGCAACCCTCCTCACTACCCCGTTTCAAGTTACGCCACACCCGATACTCAACAGGCACATTTTAGTACTGCGGGAGCTTCCTCCTCTACAAACAGGGTACACGCTCATCCTGCTCAATCTCGATCCACTGCTGCTTCTGCACAGGGCGCAAATGAAGTACACGGTGTCTCGGCCGTATTTAATGAAAAACTAAAAAAAGCGGACCTTTCGGCGGGCGATATTCTTATTCTAATTGACCAACCCGACAACACTACCAGTACTCACCAAATTATTAAAATTGGGCAAAATCTGCCATCGCTTTCCTTGTTGCGCAAAAACACCGGCGACCCTGCGTTGGTGCATGCGGTTATGTGGTCAAAAAGGGAAAATAACGCGGGTAGAACGACTGCCAATGGTTCCGGAGAATCGGAAATAGTCGAGATGCGCGGTGGTAATCAACTGTCGTCTTCATCGGGCCCTATTCGCAAAGGTATGTATAAAGTTTACTCGCCCAAGGATAAAGATCTTGGAGATTGGGCCGCTCAGGTTGGCCAAGTCTGGAGCGCAGAAAAAAAGGTCCCTTATTCAAAATCCAAAACTGTTCTAAGTGTTTTACGGAACTCCAGCTTTAAAGAGGGCGCCAAACAGGCCAGCGAGAACTATGCCAGCCAGGCCTTTGAGAATGCGCCAAAAATTCGTGGCTCTTTTTGCTCTCATTTTATTCTTGCCGCCTATCAAGCGGCGGCTGCGAACATGGGTATCCCCTTAAGCGGCGCATTAAAAGTTGATGCGGAAGCTACTTCTGTGAGGACTTTAGAGCACTTCTTGAAAGAAGATAAACAAGCTTTTGAGTTCAAGGGTTACTTAAAAATCGACCCAACAGATTTACCCTATTAAGGGAACACTTCCAGTGAAATACGCGCATGACACGAACACGACGGTTTAGTCACTATGAAACAAATGTCCTTCGCCAATGGCGAGTACAGCGGCACCCCTAAGCAAACCCGCCGCGAGCGCTTCCTGATCGAGATAGATTAAGTCGTTCCCTAGAAGGGCCTGTTCCCGCGGCGTCTGATTCCGATCACTCAAGAGATAGCACAAGCACCGCTAACCTGTGGCGAGGGAGCTTGCTCCCGCTGGGCTGCAAAGCGGCCCCTGCTCTTTGCTTCAAGAGCATGGGACTGCTGCGCAGTCCAACGGGAGCAAGCTCCCTCGCCACGGGCTTGGTGTTCATTCTTGGGAGTGATAGCCATTGGGCGCTGCGCCATTTTTGGGTTTTACCTGGCTGTTTGTGACCTGCGAACCCTCGACCTCGCGTGTTAACCTTGCCGCCATCGCAAAATTAGCAGGGCCAAGCGCCCCATCTTTGCCCCACTCCTTTCAACGAATTTGCTAACTATCTGATGAGTAAAAACACCTCCGATCTGTCTTCCCACACCCCGATGATGCAGCAGTACTGGCGCCTGAAAAACCAGCACCCTGATCAGTTGATGTTCTATCGCATGGGCGATTTCTACGAGATCTTCTACGAAGACGCGAAGAAGGCCGCCAAGCTGCTGGACATCACCCTGACCGCGCGCGGGCAGTCGGCGGGGCAGTCGATTCCGATGTGTGGGATTCCTTACCATTCGTTGGAAGGCTACCTGGTCAAGCTGGTGAAGCTCGGCGAGTCGGTGGTGATCTGTGAGCAGATCGGCGATCCGGCGACCAGCAAGGGGCCGGTGGAACGTCAGGTGGTGCGCATTATTACGCCGGGCACGGTGAGTGATGAGGCGTTGCTGGATGAGCGTCGTGACAACCTGATCGCTGCGGTGTTGGGCGATGAGCGTTTGTTCGGCCTGTCGGTGCTGGATATCACCAGCGGCAATTTCAGCGTGCTGGAGATCAAGGGCTGGGAGAACCTGCTGGCGGAGTTGGAGCGCATCAATCCGGTGGAGTTGTTGATTCCGGATGATTGGCCCAAGGACTTGCCGGCGGAAAAACGTCGTGGCACCAAGCGTCGTGCGCCGTGGGATTTTGAGCGCGATACGGCGCTGAAAAGCCTGTGCCAGCAGTTCTCGGTGCAGGATCTTAAAGGCTTCGGTTGCGAAACCCTGACCCTGGCCATCGGCGCTGCCGGTTGCTTGCTCAGCTACGCGAAGGAAACCCAGCGCACCGCCCTGCCGCATTTGCGCAGCCTGCGCCATGAACGCCTGGATGACACCGTGGTGCTCGATGGCGCCAGCCGTCGCAACCTGGAGCTGGACACCAACCTGGCCGGTGGCCGCGATAACACGCTGCAATCGGTGGTCGACCGTTGCCAGACCGCCATGGGCAGCCGCTTGCTGACCCGCTGGTTGAACCGTCCGCTGCGCGACCTGACTGTGCTGCAAGCGCGCCAGACCTCTATTACTTGCCTGCTGGATCGCTACCGCTTTGAAAACCTGCAGCCGCAGCTCAAGGAAATCGGCGATATCGAGCGCATCCTGGCGCGGATCGGCCTGCGTAATGCGCGGCCACGTGACCTGGCACGTCTGCGCGATGCCCTGAGCGCGCTGCCGCAGCTGCAAGTGGCCATGACCGAACTGGACACGCCGCACCTGCAACAACTCGCCGAAACGGCCGGCACTTACCCGGACCTTGCAGCGCTGCTGGAAAAAGCCATTATCGACAACCCGCCGGCGATCATTCGTGACGGCGGCGTGCTTAAAACCGGTTACGACACTGAGCTGGACGAGCTGCAATCCCTGAGCGAAAACGCCGGGCAGTTCCTGATTGACCTGGAAGCCCGCGAAAAAGCCCGCACCGGCCTGGCCAACTTGAAGGTCGGCTACAACCGCGTGCACGGCTACTTTATTGAGTTGCCAAGCAAACAGGCCGAGTCGGCGCCGATTGATTATCAGCGCCGCCAAACCCTTAAAGGCGCCGAGCGTTTCATTACGCCGGAGCTCAAAGAGTTCGAAGACAAGGCACTGTCGGCCAAAAGCCGCGCCCTGGCGCGCGAAAAGATGCTGTATGAGGCGTTGCTTGAGGACTTGATCAGCCGCCTGGCGCCGCTGCAAGACACCGCCGCCGCCTTGGCGGAACTGGATGTGCTGAGCAACCTGGCCGAGCGTGCGCTGAACCTTGACCTGAATTGCCCGCGTTTTGTCAGTGAGCCGTGCATGCGTATCGTGCAGGGGCGCCACCCGGTGGTGGAGCAGGTGTTAACCACGCCGTTCGTGGCCAACGACCTGTCGCTGGATGACGACACGCGCATGCTGGTGATCACCGGTCCCAACATGGGTGGTAAATCCACCTACATGCGCCAGACCGCATTGATCGTGTTGCTGGCGCACATCGGCAGCTTTGTGCCGACAGCCAGTTGCGAGTTGTCGCTGGTGGACCGCATTTTCACGCGGATCGGTTCCAGTGATGACCTGGCCGGTGGGCGTTCGACCTTTATGGTGGAAATGAGCGAAACCGCCAACATCCTGCACAACGCCACCGAACGCAGCCTGGTGCTGATGGACGAAGTGGGGCGCGGCACCAGCACCTTCGATGGTCTGTCGCTGGCGTGGGCGGCGGCCGAGCGTTTGGCGCATTTGCGCGCCTATACGCTGTTCGCCACGCACTATTTCGAGCTGACGGTGTTGCCGGAAAGCGAGCCGCTGGTGGCCAACGTGCATCTCAATGCCACCGAGCACAACGAGCGCATCGTGTTCCTGCACCACGTGCTGCCGGGGCCGGCGAGCCAGAGCTACGGCTTGGCCGTGGCGCAGTTGGCGGGGGTTCCCGCGCAGGTCATCGCCCGTGCCCGCGAACACTTGAGCCGCCTGGAAGAAACCGCCCTGCCCCACGAGATTCCGATGGCAAGTGTGGCCAAAACCAGCAGCAAACCCAGCGCGCCGCACCAGAGTGATATGTTCGCCAGCCTGCCCCATCCGGTGCTGGATGAGTTGGCAAAGCTTGACCTGGACGGCTTGACGCCGCGTAAAGCGCTCGAAATGTTATATGCACTGCAAGTTCGGATATAACGCACGGGCTTGCAAGCTGGTAGACTCTCGCGCGGTTTGGGATGCTGCAGGTTATTAGCCTGGCCTGCAGACTATCGCTCCCGAACCTCGCGAGCCCTGCCACAAAGGGTTTCGCTGCCGCCGCCTGAGGAGAGAATTAGAAATGACCTTCGTCGTTACCGACAACTGCATCAAGTGCAAGTACACCGACTGCGTCGAAGTGTGTCCGGTGGACTGCTTCTACGAAGGCCCGAACTTCCTGGTTATCCACCCGGATGAGTGCATTGACTGCGCCCTGTGTGAACCAGAATGCCCGGCCGTCGCGATTTTCTCCGAGGACGAAGTCCCGGCAGAGATGCAGGAATTCATTCAGTTGAACGTCGAGCTGGCGGAAATCTGGCCAAATATCACTGAACGTAAAGATCCGATGCCTGACGCAGCGGAGTGGGATGGCAAGAAAGGTAAGATTGCAGACCTCGAGCGCTAAAGCTTCGCCGCCCAATAAAAAGGCCCCTTGCGGGCCTTTTTGCGTTTCTGGGTGGTCGGTTTCACTTTTCTGCAGGCAAAAAAAAGGGGCGGTATGACCCGCCCACATTTTTTCCCTAGTCCCTGTATTCCTTTTCATCGTCCTGATGAATCGCATCCTGCGACGTTCCTTCAACCATCGTTCCTTGATGGCTGTGCCAATCCGTGGACACAGGGCTGATCTTAGAGAGTTCGGAGGGAAGTTCAACGGGATCCAACTGATCGACTGACAGACTTGAACGCCCATTCAAGTATAAATAATTGTTATTTTTCATAAGGATAGAAAATTCTCTCAGCGTTTCGAGATGGACATGCCTGGTAAAAAAACCAATCACTTACGAAAAAGTAAGCGAATGCTTACACGCGCAATTGCGCAAACGCGTGATTGAGAACGTTTGACTGATCGGCAGGCATAGAGTAGGAGGCGGATTCACATCCGCCGTCCTCTCACACCACCGTACGTACGGTTCCGTATACGGCGGTTCAGGTTATGCGATTAAGCCGGTTTATCGTATCCAGTATTGAGACCAGTCC
>NZ_CBFHAZ010000081.1:0-28292 GCF_965653655.1 Pseudomonas onubensis
GTCGCCTCTCGACGCCGGTAGCACAGTGGCAAACCTACAGATCTCCCAGGGTAATTCGCGCGACCTTCCTGCTTATGCCTGTCGGATATACGTCGTAGCGTTCCGTGCAAGTATTGGGCTTTAACGACTTATGCCGTCTTACCCCGCTACGCCGCCTCTATCCGCTTCCTGTTCGTCAGGCCAGCATTTTGCCTCGGGCTTCCTTCAGATTCGCAGTCACCCGCGACACCCTTGCCTCTGGCTGACACTTCCCCTTGCCGGGTGTGTAGAGGACTTTCACCTCCAAGTCACCAGCGAGGCCACCACAGCCAAGCTGGTTGCGCTTCGCGCAACGCGCCATGCCTGGCGCACATAAAAAAGCCCCGACAAGGTCGAGGCTTTTTTCATTCAGCCGACTCAGTCATCGCTGACAGTGATGGTCGGCATCGCCGGTGCCGCCGCTTCCTGCAGGACGATCCGCGCGCCCACATGACGGGCCAGTTCCTGGTACACCATAGCGATCGGTCCATCAGGCTCGGCGGCCACGGTCGGCTTGCCGCCGTCGGCCTGCTCACGAATTTCCATCGCCAGCGGCAACGACGCCAGCAACTCAACCCCGTATTGGGTCGCCAACTTCTCGCCGCCGCCTTCGCCGAACAAATGTTCGGCGTGGCCGCAGTTGGAGCAGATGTGTACCGCCATGTTTTCAACAACGCCCAGCACCGGGATGTTGACCTTGCGGAACATCTCCACGCCTTTTCTGGCATCCAGCAGCGCCAGGTCCTGAGGCGTGGTCACGATCACCGAACCGGCCACCGGCACCTTTTGCGCCAGTGTCAGCTGGATATCGCCAGTGCCTGGCGGCATGTCGATCACCAGGTAATCGAGGTCGCCCCAGGCGGTCTGGGTGACCAGTTGCAGCAAGGCGCCAGAGACCATCGGCCCGCGCCAGACCATCGGCGTGTTGTCGTCGGTGAGGAAGGCCATGGACATCACTTCCACGCCCAGCGACTCGATGGGCACAAACCACTTCTGGTCCTTGACCTTGGGCCGTGTGCCTTCGGCGATGCCGAACATCACGCCCTGGCTTGGTCCGTAGATATCGGCGTCGAGGATGCCCACGCGCGCCCCCTCTCGGGCCAGCGCCAGCGCCAGGTTGGCGGCGGTGGTGGATTTACCCACGCCACCCTTGCCGGAGGCCACGGCGATGACATTCTTGACGTTGGCCAGGCCCGGAATCTGCGCCTGGGCCTTGTGCGCGGCGATCACGCACTGGATGTCGACCTTGGCCGAACGCACGCCCTCCAGGCCTTCGATGGCCATTTGCAGCATCTGCGCCCAGCCACTCTTGAACAAACCGGCGGCATAGCCCAGTTCCAACTGGACCGACACCTGGTCGCCCTGGACTTCAATGGCACGTACACAGCCGGCGCTGACCGGGTCCTGGTTCAAATAGGGGTCGGTGTACTGGCGAAGAACGGCTTCCACCGCTGCGCGATTGACGGCGCTCATGGGCTACTCCCGAAAAAAGACTGACTGAAACAGGCGGCTATCCTAACCGTTCCGGCCGCCCAGCGGCATGCTTTCGAGCCTTGGGAAGATTCAGAAACAGCACCACGGGGTGAAATATATTTCCCGGCGCTTTATAGTGGCCGACCTCCGTTTCATCAAGTAGCCGAGCCCCATGTCCGAGCCACGCAAGATCCTCGTCACCAGCGCCCTGCCCTATGCCAATGGTTCCATCCATCTTGGCCATATGCTTGAGTACATCCAGACCGATATGTGGGTGCGCTTCCAGAAGCATCGCGGCAACCAATGCATTTATGTCTGCGCGGACGACGCCCACGGTTCGGCCATCATGTTGCGCGCCGAGAAGGAAGGCATCACCCCGGAACAACTGATCGCCAATGTGCAGGCTGAACACAGCGCCGACTTTGCCGAGTTCCTGGTGGACTTTGACAACTTTCACTCGACCCACTCCGAAGAAAACCGCGAGCTGTCGAGCCAGATCTACCTGCGCTTGAAGGAAGCCGGGCACATCGACCAGCGTTCGGTGACCCAGTATTTCGACCCGGAAAAGAAAATGTTCCTGGCCGACCGCTTCATCAAGGGCACTTGCCCTAAATGCGGCACCGAAGACCAGTACGGCGACAACTGCGAAAAATGTGGTGCGACCTATGCACCGACTGACTTGAAGAACCCGAAGTCGGCAATCTCCGGCGCCACCCCGGTGCTCAAGGATTCCCAGCACTTCTTCTTCAAGCTCCCGGATTTCCAGCAGATGCTGCAAACCTGGACCCGCAGCGGCACCTTGCAGGACGCCGTGGCCAACAAACTCTCCGAATGGCTCGACAGCGGCCTGCAGCAATGGGACATCTCCCGCGATGCGCCGTACTTCGGCTTCGAGATCCCGGGCGAGCCGGGCAAGTACTTCTATGTGTGGCTGGACGCGCCGATTGGCTACATGGCCAGCTTCAAGAACCTCTGCGACCGTACGCCGGGGCTGGACTTTGACGCTTACTGGGCCAAGGACTCCACCGCCGAGCTGTACCACTTCATCGGCAAAGACATCGTTAACTTCCACGCGCTGTTCTGGCCGGCCATGCTCGAAGGCTCAGGCTATCGTAAGCCGACCGGTATCGCCGTGCACGGCTACCTGACGGTCAATGGCCAGAAAATGTCCAAGTCCCGTGGCACCTTTATCAAGGCGCGCACTTACCTGGACCACCTGTCGCCGGAATACCTGCGCTACTACTACGCCGCCAAGCTGGGCCGTGGGGTCGACGACCTGGACCTGAACCTGGAAGACTTCGTACAGAAGGTCAACTCGGACCTGGTCGGCAAAGTGGTCAATATTGCCAGCCGTTGCGCCGGGTTTATCCACAAGGGCAATGCCGGTTTACTGGTGGCTGAAAACGCCGCTCCGGAACTGACCGAAGCCTTCCTGGCCGCCGCGCCAAGCATCGCCGACGCCTATGAAGCCCGTGACTTTGCCCGCGCCATGCGCGAGATCATGGGCCTGGCCGACCGCGCCAACGCCTGGATCGCCGACAAGGCGCCGTGGTCGCTGAACAAGCAGGAAGGCAAGCAAGCAGAAGTCCAGGCAATCTGCGCCACGGGCGTCAACCTGTTCCGTCAGTTGGTAATCTTCCTCAAGCCAGTGCTGCCCTTGCTGGCCGCTGATGCCGAGGCGTTCCTCAACGTCGCGCCGCTGACCTGGAACGACCACGCCACCCTGCTCGGCAACCACCAGTTGAACGAGTTCAAACCATTGATGACGCGTATTGACCCTGTGAAAGTCCAGGCCATGACCGACGCTTCGAAAGAAGACCTGGTCGCCAGCCAGACCGACACCGGTTCGGCTGCGCCCGCCGGTAACGGTGAGCTGGCCAAGGATCCGATCTCGGCAGAAATCGACTTCGACGCCTTTGCCGCCGTTGACCTGCGCGTTGCGCTGATCGTCAAGGCCGAGGCCGTAGAAGGTGCCGACAAGCTGCTGCGCCTGACCCTGGACCTGGGTGGCGAACAACGTAACGTGTTCTCCGGCATCAAGAGCGCCTACCCGGACCCGTCCAAGCTCGATGGTCGCCTGACCATGATGATCGCCAACCTCAAGCCACGCAAAATGAAGTTCGGTATCTCCGAAGGCATGGTGATGGCAGCCGGCCCTGGCGGCGAAGAGATCTACCTGTTGAGCCCTGACAGCGGCGCCAAGCCGGGTCAGCGCATCAAGTAAGCCTGCAAAACAGCCCTGTCGTTTCGGCGACAGGGCTTTTCAGCTAGTCCCCTTTTCCAGCTTGCCGGATAATCAGCCTCTGTTTGTTTAACCGGCATGCCAATGATCCCCCCATGACTCTGATTCAACGTATCGACGCGCTACTGCCGCAGACCCAATGCGGCAAATGCGGGCATCCGGGTTGCAAGCCTTACGCCGAGGGTATCGCGCAAGGCGAGGCGATCAACAAGTGCCCGCCCGGTGGGCAGGAAACCATTGCTGGCCTGGCCCACCTGTTGCGCGTGCCGGTGTTGGAACTGGACACCACTCGCGGCGAAGCCCCAGCCCAGGTCGCCTACATCCGCGAAGCCGAGTGCATCGGCTGCACCAAGTGCATTCAGGCATGCCCGGTGGATGCGATTGTCGGCGCCGCCAAGTTGATGCACACCGTGATCATGGATGAGTGCACCGGCTGCGACCTGTGTGTTGCGCCCTGCCCTGTGGACTGCATCGAAATGCGCCCAGCGACCACGGTGCTGGCGATTGTCGGCGGCCTGGCGACCAATGATCTGCAACACCAGGAGCGTACTCTCAAGCGCGACCGCGCGCGGCGGCGCTTTGAGCAACGCAATGCGCGGCTGCAACGCGAGGAAGCGCATAAGCTCGCCGAGCGCCTGGCGCGGGCTAAACGTTCGGCACCGCCGGCTGCCCCCGTTGCAGCCGATGACACTCAAGCGGCCCGGGATACAGCGGTCAAGAAAGCCAAGATCGCCGTTGCCATGAGCCGTGCCCAACTGCATAAATCCCTCAAGGCATTTGGACATCCACCGACCTTTGAGCAGCAGTCGCAGTTGATCGTGCTGCAACAGCAGTTCGAAGCGGCGGAGCAGGCGCTGGACGCCCTGGAAGTACAGAGCACACCGATGCCTGCAACCGCGCCCAGTAACGGCGCCGACCTCAAGCGCGCTAAAATCCAGCTGGCCATGCGCCGCGCTGAATTGAAGAAAGCCCAGGATCTAAACGCTGCCCCACAGCAACTGGCCGAGGCGCAAAGCAACCTCGATGACGCGCAACGCCAAGTGGATGCGCATAACAGCGCATAACCCGGCGATAAACCCTGCCCTGTGTATTGCTACAATCGCGCTGATCGCCTGCAAGGAAACAACTGCCCCATGAACGCCGCAAAACGCCTGGAAATTTTCCGCAGGTTTCATGAAGACAATCCGGAACCCAAGACCGAGCTGGCCTATTCGTCGCCGTTCGAGTTGCTGATTGCGGTAATCCTGTCGGCACAATCCACGGACGTTGGCGTCAATAAGGCTACGGCCAAGCTGTACCCGGTGGCCAATACGCCAGCCGCCATTTACGCCCTGGGTGTGGAGGGTTTGTCGGAGTACATCAAGACGATCGGCCTGTACAACAGCAAGGCCAAGAACGTCATTGAGACCTGCCGCCTGTTGGTTGAGTTGCACGGCAGTGAAGTGCCGCAAACCCGCGAAGCCCTGGAAGCCCTTCCAGGCGTGGGCCGCAAAACCGCCAACGTGGTGCTCAATACCGCGTTCCGGCAACTGACCATGGCAGTGGACACGCATATTTTCCGCGTCAGCAACCGAACCGGCATCGCGCGCGGCAAGAATGTGGTCGAGGTAGAAAAGCAGCTGATGAAGTTTGTACCCAAGCCCTATCTGCTCGACTCCCACCACTGGCTGATCCTGCACGGGCGCTACGTATGCCAGGCCCGCAAGCCTCGCTGCGGGAGTTGCCGTATCGAGGACCTGTGTGAATACAAGGACAAAACCTCCGACGATTGAGCGTTCATTAGTTTTCTCGATCAGTCGATTGAAAAAATCTTTTTTACCCGTTCGTGGATTATCGTTATAAGGGGCGCCAACGGCAGTCTTAGCCTGGAGTTAACCTTATGAGCACTGGCAAAGAACAACTGGATGTAGAAGACGATCTGACGGATGACGAAGGGGACGCCCCTGTGGCAGAGGTGGCCAAGACCAATTTGAGCAAACGCCGCACTATCGACAACCTGCTGGAAGAGCGACGCTTGCAAAAACAACTGGCCGATTACGACTTCGACCTCTGATCGATGCGCTGACGGCCGGAAGCCTCCCTGACGGAGGCTTTTTTTTGCCGGTTTTTCAGGTTTGGGTGTACAACCGCACCCGTGTCTACACGAGGCCGTTGCGCTGGGCCAGCTCGATCAAGTCCACAAGGGAACGTGCATTAAGCTTGAGCAATAGGCGTGTCTTGTAGGTGCTGACGGTTTTGTTGCTCAGGAACATGCCGTCGGCGATTTCCTTGTTGGTTTTGCCTCGGGCCAGTTGCTGCAGCACCATCATCTCGCGACCCGACAAGCGTTCAACCATGTCCGCCTCGCTGGCATTGCCCATGGTCGAGCGTACCGAGTTGAGCGCCTGGTTGGGAAAATAGCTGTAGCCGGAGAGCACCGCCTTGATAGCGCTCAACAACTCCGTCAGGTCCTGCTGCTTGCACACGTAGCCCGCCGCCCCCGCCTGCATGCAGCGCATGGAAAAATGGCCAGGCGCCTGAGACGTCAGCACCAGCACCTTGACGGGCGCAGCCTGCTTGGTAGACGCCAGGCGACAGATAACTTCCAAGCCATCGAGTTTGGGTATCCCGATATCCAGAATGACAATGTCCGGCATATGTTCCCGTGCAAGTTGCAACGCATCGACGCCGTTATCAGTCTCGGCAACGACTTCATAACCATGACGTTCCATTAGCATGCGCACAGCAAGACGAATGACGGGATGATCATCCACGATCAGCACTTTATTCATGAGAAAGTCCAATTTCGCTGTTCGAATTATTTAGAGCAAGCACAATAGCCTAGTCGTTTCCTAGTTGGCATAGCGCTCCCCCCCAAGCAACAGCAAGCAGAGACCCAACCCACAACGATATAGGAATTAACCTACAAAAAAACACAAACTCTGGCGCATACGGTTTTATGGAGCCCTTCAGAACTTTCCGGGGCCATACATATTTTGAGTGAAATATGCACCGCAAAATGGGTATGAGGTAAATGTACCGCACATGACTTTCAGGAAATATCCCTTGCTTGTCGCCGCAAGGCCAGCGAACAGCTGAAAAAAAATCAACTGTTTTAGTTCCATTCAACATACCTGTTTACATCCCTATTTCCTACAGAAGTTTCAGCGCCCTACATACTCGCTGTACTTAGGTAGTGAATTTTCCGTAAGACATAGTTCCTGTACAGGTGTAAAAAATTCATTCAGTCGTACAGAAATAAACACGCCATCGCTGAAACGGCCGCGTTCAACTTCGATATTCAACAAAACTTAAACGACAGCGCATCGCTTAAACATCAGGCTGTATTTAAGGCACCTGCCTTTATATGCAGACAAAAAAATGGCCCCTTGAACAAGGGGCCATTTTTTACAACGAGGGCAGCACTCAGAACAGCTTGCGACCCTTGTTGGCGGCGATGCGCATACGCAGCGCGTTCAGCTTGATGAAGCCTGCCGCGTCTGCCTGGTTGTAGGCGCCGCCGTCTTCTTCGAAGGTGGCGATGTTGGCGTCGAACAGCGACTCATCGGACTTGCGGCCAGTAACGATCACGTTGCCCTTGTACAGCTTCAGGCGCACAACGCCGTTCACGTGAACCTGGGAGGCGTCGATCATCTGTTGCAGCATCAGACGCTCCGGGCTCCACCAGTAACCGGTGTAGATCAGGCTGGCGTACTTGGGCATCAGCTCGTCTTTGAGGTGAGCCACTTCGCGATCCAGGGTGATCGACTCAATGGCGCGGTGGGCGCGCAGCATGATGGTGCCACCCGGGGTTTCGTAGCAGCCACGGGACTTCATGCCCACGTAGCGGTTCTCGACGATATCGAGACGGCCGATACCGTGTTCGCCACCGATACGGTTCAGGGTCGCCAGCACAGTGGCCGGGGTCATTTCGACGCCGTCCAGTGCAACGATGTCGCCGTTACGGTAGGTCAGTTCCAGGTACTGGGCCTTGTCTGGAGCGTTCTCCGGGGAGACGGTCCATTTCCACATATCTTCTTCGTGCTCGGTCCAGGTGTCTTCCAGCACGCCGCCTTCATAGGAGATGTGCAGCAAGTTGGCGTCCATCGAGTACGGGGACTTCTTCTTGCCGTGACGCTCGATCGGGATCGCGTGCTTTTCAGCGTAATCCATCAGCTTTTCACGGGACAGCAGGTCCCATTCACGCCAAGGAGCAATCACTTTCACGCCTGGCTTGAGGGCGTAGGCACCCAGTTCGAAACGCACCTGGTCGTTGCCCTTGCCGGTAGCGCCATGGGAAATGGCGTCGGCGCCGGTTTCGTTGGCGATTTCGATCAGGCGTTTGGCGATCAGCGGACGTGCGATGGAAGTACCCAGCAGGTACTCGCCTTCGTAGACGGTGTTGGCGCGAAACATCGGGAAGACGAAATCGCGGACGAATTCTTCGCGCAGGTCGTCAATGTAGATCTCTTTCACGCCCATGGCTTGCGCCTTGGCACGTGCAGGTTCGACCTCTTCGCCCTGACCCAGGTCAGCGGTGAAGGTCACCACTTCACAGTTATAAGTATCCTGCAGCCACTTGAGGATCACCGAAGTGTCCAGGCCGCCGGAATACGCGAGAACGACCTTGTTTACGTCGGCCATGCCATCACTCCACGGGGTTGTACGGAAAGCCGTCGATTCTACCGACCAAAACCGTGAATTTACAGAGGCGCGACAGCAAATGAAGATAAAGCGACAGATTATGTCGAGCGGGCGACCGATGGTCGCACCTTATGACGTGTGTGCCGCGCTGCTCGGGCCAGTGGCCTGGGGCGCCGGTTTCTCTGGGGCCGCCACGCGTTCGAGCTGAATATTCACGCGACGGTTGCGGGCGCGGTTGGCGGCATTGGTATTGGGCGCCAGTGGGTAACTTTCACCGTGAAAACGCAGGGTGATCTGCGATTCCTGGATGCCATTGGCCTTGAAGTAGTCCATCACTGCCAGGGCACGACGACGCGAAACGTCACGGTTGGTCAGGCGGTTACCGCTGTTGTCTGAGTGGCCATTCAGTTCGACGTGGTTAACCGTCGGGTCGGCTTTCATGAACGCGAGAATCACGTCCAGCCTCTTCTTGGCGGCGGCGTCCAACTCGATACCGCCACCGGGGAAGCCGACTTCAGTCTGTTTGACCTGATCGTAATTCATCGGCAACAGCTTGGTGGTACACAGTTGATAGTCGTTGAAGGCCTTGTTGAATTTCACTGGCAACAGGCGGATTTCCGAGTAGCCGCCCTCACGCCCGTAATGCCGCACGGTGGGGCTGCGCCCTTCGAGCAAGCCGGTGAACAAACGCCCGGCCTGGGCCTGGGAGCTGTTGAACAGCACATCGCCACTGCCCACACGCACGGCGCCCAGGTTGATATCACCACGGCCCGGCTGCCAGGGTGCAGCCGCCGCCAACAAGGTCGCCGAGCCTGCACCGAGCGCGCCGCTGTAGGCTTTGAGGCGAAATGTGGCCTGCTCGCCGGCCCGGCGCACGAACTCACCCGAGCCGAAATCGGTAATCGGCTGGGTCAGGCGGCACTCGAACTGGTCGCCTTCCACCTTCCACTCAATATTTTCCAGACGTGTCTGGAATGTAAGTGCCATCGCAGGCAGGCTGGCGAACACACTGAGCAGGGCTAGATAATGCTGGCGCACGGGAGGCTCCACTGGTTTCTACAACACTTCAAAGCGTCATACGTCGTTAAGGCATACTCAGGGATATCGGACACGTGCGGCAAAACTTGATAGCGAGTGCCTGCAAGAGTCTTTTCCGGTAGCATTCCCACCAGATTGACCCGCCTGGAATCCCCAATGTCCGACCGCCTGACCCTGCTGCGTCCCGACGACTGGCATATTCATCTTCGCGATGGTGCTGCGTTACCCCAAACCGTGGCCGATGTAGCGCGCACGTTTGGCCGCGCGATTATCATGCCTAACCTGGTACCTCCGGTGCGTAATGCCGAGCAAGCCGATGCCTATCGCCAGCGTATCCTCGCTGCACGACCGGCCGGCAGCCGCTTCGAACCGTTGATGGTGCTCTACCTCACTGACCGTACCGAGCCTGCCGAGATTCGCGAAGCCAAGGCCAGCGGTTTCGTATACGCCGCCAAGCTGTACCCGGCGGGCGCGACCACCAACTCCGACTCCGGCGTGACCAGTATCGACAAGATCCTGCCGGCGATCGAAGCCATGGCTGAAGTCGGCATGCCGCTGCTGATCCACGGTGAAGTCACCCGTGGCGACGTGGATGTGTTTGATCGTGAAAAGATCTTCATCGACGAGCATATGCGCCGCGTGGTCGAGCTGTTCCCGACCCTCAAGGTCGTGTTCGAACACATCACCACCGCCGACGCCGTGCAGTTCGTCAACGAGGCTTCAGCCAACGTCGGCGCAACCATCACCGCGCATCACCTGCTCTACAACCGCAACCACATGCTGGTGGGCGGGATTCGTCCGCACTTCTATTGCCTGCCGATCCTCAAGCGCAACACTCACCAAGTGGCCTTGCTGGACGCCGCCACCAGCGGCAGCCCGAAGTTCTTCCTCGGTACCGACTCGGCGCCCCACGCCCAGCACGCCAAAGAAGCGGCATGCGGCTGTGCCGGTTGCTACACCGCGTATGCCGCCATCGAGCTGTATGCCGAAGCATTCGAGACGCGCAACGCCCTGGACAAGCTTGAAGCCTTCGCCAGCCTCAACGGCCCGCGTTTCTACGGCCTGCCGGCGAACACCGACCGCATTACCCTGGTTCGTGAAGACTGGACCGCCCCTGCCAGCCTGCCGTTTGGCGAGCTGACTGTTATCCCGCTGCGCGCCGGTGAAACACTGCGCTGGCGCCTGCTGGAGGAAAGCAAGTGAGTGAAGACCATTACGACGACGAACACGAGCACAGTGGTGGCGGCTCCCGCCACCCGATGGCCGAGCGGTTTCGCGGCTATCTGCCGGTTGTCATCGACGTAGAAACCGGTGGTTTCAACTGCGCCACCGACGCGTTGCTGGAAATCGCCGCGACCACCATCGGCATGGATGAGCAGGGCTTTGTGTTCCCGGAACACACCCACTTCTTCCGTGTGGAGCCGTTTGAAGGCGCAAATATCGAAGCTGCCGCCCTGGAGTTCACCGGGATCAAGCTCGATCACCCACTGCGCATGGCCGTGAGTGAAGAAGCGGCGCTGACCGATATCTTCCGTGGTGTGCGCAAAGCATTGAAGGCCAATGGCTGCAAACGCGCGATTCTGGTTGGCCACAACAGCAGTTTCGACCTGGGCTTCCTGAATGCTGCCGTGGCGCGGCTGGACATGAAGCGCAACCCGTTTCACCCGTTCTCCAGCTTCGACACCGCCACCCTCGCCGGTTTGGCCTATGGCCAGACGGTACTGGCGAAAGCCTGCCAGGCAGCCGGTATCGACTTTGACGGACGTGAGGCCCACTCGGCTCGCTACGACACCGAGAAGACTGCCGATCTGTTCTGCGGCATCGTCAATCGCTGGAAACAGATGGGCGGCTGGGAAGACTTCGGCGACTGACGCGGACGCCTTTGTGGTAAGGAAGCTTGTTGTGGCGAGGGAGCTTGCTCCCGCTGGGTTGCGCAGCGGCCCCCAATAAAACCGCCCCGGTTGACCTGTTAGACCGCGGTGTCAGGATTTGGGGCTGCTTCGCAGCCCAGCGGGAGCAAGCTCCCTCGCCACAGAAGCTTGCTCGCCACAACAGGCTTGCTCGCCACAGAGTCAAAAATGCGGTGCATAAAAAAACCGGCCCTCACAGGCCGGTTTTTTTGTACCTGAAACGAGGCTTACAGCTTGCCGGCGTTCTCGGTCAGGTAAGCCGCAACGCCTTCTGGCGAAGCGTTCATGCCTTTGTCGCCTTTTTTCCAGTTGGCAGGGCAGACTTCGCCGTGCTCTTCGTGGAATTGCAGCGCGTCGACCAGACGGATCAGCTCTTCCATGTTACGGCCCAGCGGCAGGTCGTTGATGATCTGCGAGCGTACAACGCCCTTGTCGTCGATCAGGAACGCGCCACGGAACGCCACGCCGCCTTCGGACTCAACGTCGTAGGCCTTGGCAATGTCGTGCTTCATGTCGGCAGCCATGGTGTATTTGACTTTGCCGATGCCGCCATCATTGATGGCGGTGTTGCGCCAGGCGTTGTGGGTGAAATGGGAGTCGATGGAAACGGCTACCACTTCAACGTTGCGCGCCTTGAAATCGTCCATGCGGTGGTCCAGAGCGATCAGCTCCGACGGGCACACGAAGGTGAAGTCCAACGGGTAGAAGAACACCAGGCCATATTTGCCTTTGATGGCTTCAGACAGTTTGAAGCTGTCTACGATTTCGCCATTGCCGAGGACGGCAGGTACGTCAAAATCCGGGGCTTGTTTGCCGACGAGTACGCTCATTGGGTATCTCCTGATGTAGGGGTGACGATTGAAGTAAAAGGACCGGCCCAAGTCTGGCGCAGTTAAGCGACAGCCCCGTGACGCAGTCACGCTTCGTGAAGACCGACCATCATACACTGAAAAAACCGTTCGTCAGCGCGCCGCAGGTACCTGGCAATACCCTGTGAATCTACTTTGACAATCATTCTCGTTAACATTAAGATCCATCGCACTTAAGCCTTAAACCCGCGATGGTTCTCCCTTATGTATGTCTGCCTCTGCACTGGCGTCACCGACGGACAAATCCGCGAAGCAATCTACGAAGGTTGCTGCAGCTACAAGGAAGTACGTGAAACCACCGGCGTTGCCAGCCAGTGCGGTAAATGTGCTTGCCTCGCCAAGCAAGTGGTACGGGAAACCCTGACGCAGCTGCAGACAGCCCAGGCAGCGCTCCCCTACTCAGCAGAATTTACACACGCTTAAATAGGCGCGTTTTGAAGAACCGGACTTAGTGTCCGGTTTTTTTATGCCCGTAATTCAATTAGTTAGCGCCAAGACGCGGAACACAAACATTCTTATTCCGATTAATTTTCATTTATTATTCAATAACTTAGGTTTGACACTAGGGATTTCGCCGCTCAAACTCCGCCTTATACACAGCTATTACAGGGCAGGACCCCAGTCATGAAAGGCGACATCTCAGTCATCCAGCAACTCAACAAAATCCTTGCCAATGAACTGGTCGCGATCAATCAGTACTTTCTGCATGCGCGCATGTATGACGATTGGGGCCTGGAAAAGCTCGGCAAGCGTGAATACAAAGAATCGATCAAGGCCATGAAGGACGCAGACGCGCTGATCAAGCGCATCCTGTTCCTGGAAGGCCTGCCGAACGTACAGGACCTGGGCAAGCTGAACATCGGCGAGCACACCCAGGAAATGATCAGCAGCGACCTCAAGTTCGAACAGAAGAGCCACAGCGACCTCAAGGCCGCCATTGCTCACTGCGAAACCAAAGGCGACTTCGGCAGCCGTGAGCTGCTGGAAGATATCCTGGAAGATCAGGAAGAGCACATCGACTGGCTGGAAACCCAGCTGGGCCTGATCGTTAAAGTCAGCCTGGAAAACTACCTGCAATCGCAGATGGGTGAATAATTGCTGAAGATCGTTCCCACTTGAGCATGGTTACGCAGAGCGTCACAGGATGCATTACCACGCGGAGCGTGGGAACGATCACAAAAAAGCCCCGCTCTCTTTCGAGAAGCGGGGCTTTTTATTGCTGGCGCATTACGCGTCAGTCTTGGCTGCCGCGTTTACCGCTGCTTCTTTGATCAGCGCTTGCAGCGAACCGTCAGCAGCCATCTCAGTGATGATATCGCTACCGCCGACCAGCTCACCGGCTACCCACAGTTGTGGGAAAGTTGGCCAGTTGGCGTACTTCGGCAGGTTGGCGCGGATTTCCGGGTTTTGCAGGATATCCACGTAGGCGAATTTTTCGCCGCACTGCATGATGGCCTGGGAAGCCTTCGCGGAGAAACCGCACTGAGGCGCGTTCGGGGCGCCCTTCATGTAAAGCAGAATGGTGTTATTGGCAATCTGCTCTTTGATCGTTTCGATGATATCCATGGAACACCTCGGCTGGAACTTTGCGACTCACAGGTCGGCACGGTGGCGCATTGTAACGCAAAATTCCAGCGCGGTGCTCGGGCCTTATGCGGCGGCCACCTGCACCGGCACGCCATTGAGCGCGGCGTTTCCAGACAATTCGTCCAATTGCCGCTCGTCGGTCAGGTCATTGGCACTGGCCCCGGGCTGCTCACTGGCGATGGTCATGCGCACGCCCGGCCGACCGTGCCCCCAGCCGTGAGGCAGGCTGACCACGCCGGGCATCATGTCCAGGCTCGCCACCACTTCCACTTCAATCTCGCCAATGCGTGAGCTGACGCGCACCCACTGCCCATCGCTCAATTGTCGGCTGGCCAGGTCGTCGGGATGCATATGCAGTTGATGGCGCGGCTTGCCCTTCACCAGGCGGTGATAGTTATGCATCCAGGAATTGTTGCTGCGTACATGCCGACGGCCGATCAGTAGCAATTCATTGACCATTGGCACCGGCTGGGCGGCAAAGCGCGCCAGGTCCGCCAGGATCACCGCAGGCGCCGCCTGCACGTGGCCATCGGCGGTTTTCAAGCGCGCGGCCAGGTTCGGCTTGAGCGGCCCCAGGTTCACGCCATGGGGATGCTCGGCGAGCATGGCCACCGACAGTTTGTGCTCGGACGCATCGCCATAGACCCCGGCGCGCAAGCCAAAGTCGATCATCTGTGCCGGCGCCATGGTCGGTTTGAGCACGGCGCCAGTGTGCGCAGCGAAGGCCTTGGCCAAACCGACAAAGATCTCCCAATCATGCAACGCGCCGGCAGGCTTGGGCAGAATCGCGCGATTGAAGCGGGTGACGTTACGCACCGCAAACATATTGAACGTGGTGTCGTAGTGATCGTTTTCCAGCGCCGAAGTAGACGGCAAGATCAGGTCGGCATAACGCGTGGTTTCGTTGATATACAGGTCGACGCTGACCATGAACTCCAAGCCGTCCAGCGCCTTCTCCAGTTGGCGACCGTTGGGCGTGGACAGCACCGGGTTTCCGGCCACCGTCACCAGGGCGCGGATCTGCCCTTCACCTTCGGTGAGCATTTCTTCGGCCAGGGCCGATACGGGCAACTCGCCACCGTACTCCGGTCGCCCGGACACCCGGCTTTGCCAGCGATTGAAGTGCCCACCGCCCGTGGAGGCCACCAGGTCCACCGCCGGCGTGGTGCACAGGGCGCCGCCGACACGGTCGAGGTTGCCCGTGACCAGATTGATCAATTGCACCAGCCAATGGCACAGTGTGCCGAATGCCTGGGTCGATACGCCCATGCGCCCGTAGCACACGGCCGTGTCCGCCGCCGCGAAGTCCCGCGCCAACTGGCGAATCTGCTCAGCCGGCACCGCACACTGGCGGCTCATGGCTTCAGCGGTAAACCCGGCAATCGCCTTGCGCACAGCCTCCAGGCCGGCAATCGGCAAATGGCTGTCGCGGGTCAGGTTTTCGCTGAACAAGGTATTGAGCAGCCCGAACAGCAACGCGGCGTCGCCACCGGGCCGCACGAACACATGTTGATCGGCAATCGCCGCCGTCTCGCTGCGCCGTGGGTCAACCACCACCACTTTGCCGCCACGCGCCTGGATGGCCTTGAGGCGTTTCTCCACATCGGGCACGGTCATGATGCTGCCGTTGGACGCCAACGGGTTACCGCCCAGGATCAGCATGAAGTCGGTGTGGTCGATATCCGGAATCGGCAGCAACAAGCCATGGCCGTACATCAGGTGGCTGGTGAGGTGATGGGGCAACTGGTCCACCGAGGTGGCGGAAAACCGATTACGCGTCTTCAGCAGGCCAAGGAAGTAGTTGCTGTGGGTCATCAACCCATAGTTATGCACGCTGGGGTTGCCCTGATACACCGCCACCGCGTTCTGCCCGTGCCGGGCCTGGATGCCTGCGAGGCGTTCGGCCACCAGTGCAAAGGCTTCGTTCCACGGGATCGGCTGCCAGTCGCTGCCCACGCGCAGCATGGGCTGGCGCAGGCGGTCGGGGTCGTTCTGGATGTCCTGCAGCGCCACGGCTTTCGGGCAAATGTGTCCGCGGCTGAAGGTGTCCAGCGGGTCGCCCTTGATGGAAGTGATCGCCAGGCTGCCGTCGTCGGCCTGGGTAGTTTCCAGGGTCAGGCCGCAGATGGCTTCACACAGATGGCAGGCACGGTGGTGGAGAGTCTTGGTCATGGCCAGTCTCTTTATTGGGCTTTGGCCCAACTATGGCCGGTCACTTGGATGCGCACCAGCAACGTTCGCCGCGTGAATCAAAGGGCATAGGCCAGACCGTGAGCAAATGTTTCAAAACTTGCTACAGCACCTCTGAAACCGACGCAGCCTGGCCCGAGCCCGCCCCCACACATTGCAAAAGGTCTCGGCGCCAGTGTACAAATGGGTCGCTGCTGTCAGGAATCAGTCTTCAAAAGCGCTCCGGCGCCCCTCTTGAACACCCTTAATAACCGTAGCCCTATTGGTAAGACGCGACATTTAATTATAAGATCGCGCCTTCCCCTATTTCGTCGCCCCGTGCGGCTTTCGCCGCAGGTCTCGCCCGTTGTCACAATAAACAAGGCTTTGAGTATCTGCGGTCTGTTGCAAAAAGGTAGTTAATGATGAGCGCAAGGCACTTTCTCTCCCTGATGGATTGCACGCCCGAAGAGCTGGTCAGCGTGATCCGTCGAGGCATTGAGCTTAAAGACCTGCGTAACCGCGGCGTACTGTTCGAGCCTTTGAAAAACCGTGTGCTCGGGATGATTTTCGAGAAGTCGTCGACCCGCACCCGCGTGTCGTTCGAAGCCGGCATGATCCAGCTGGGTGGCCAAGCCATCTTCCTGTCCTCGCGCGACACCCAACTGGGCCGTGGCGAGCCGATCGCCGACGCTGCCCGCGTGATGTCACGCATGCTCGATGCGGTGATGATCCGTACCTTCGCGCACAGCACCGTGACCGAATTTTCCGCCAACTCGCGCGTACCGGTGATCAACGGCCTGTCCGATGACCTGCACCCGTGCCAGTTGCTGGCCGACATGCAAACCTTCCTTGAACACCGTGGTTCGATCCAGGGCAAGACCGTGGCCTGGATCGGCGACGGCAACAACATGTGCAACAGCTATATAGAAGCGGCGATCCAGTTCGACTTCCAACTGCGCGTTGCCTGCCCCGAAGGCTACGAGCCGGATGCACGCTTCCTGGCCCAGGCCGGTGATCGCGTGACCGTGGTGCGCGACCCGCGTGACGCGGTCATCGGCGCGCACCTGGTGAGCACCGACGTATGGACCTCCATGGGCCAGGAAGAAGAAACCGCCAAGCGCCTGGCGCTGTTCGCGCCGTTCCAGGTGACACGCGCCCTGCTCGACCTGGCCGCGCCGGACGTATTGTTCATGCACTGCCTGCCCGCGCACCGTGGCGAAGAAATCAGCCTGGACCTGCTCGACGATGAGCGTTCAGTGGCGTGGGACCAGGCCGAGAACCGCCTGCACGCGCAAAAGGCGCTGCTCGAATTTCTCGTGCCACCGTCGTACCACCACGCATGAGCCAGCCATTACTGCTGAACCTGCGCAATCTGGCATGCGGCTATCAAGATCAACGGGTGGTGCAGAACCTCAACCTGCACCTTAACGCCGGCGACATCGGCTGTCTGCTGGGCTCCTCGGGTTGCGGTAAAACCACGACCTTGCGTGCAATTGCCGGGTTTGAACCGGTGCACGAGGGCGAAATCAGCCTGGCCGGCGAAGTGATCTCCAGCGCCGGGTTCACCCTGGCACCGGAGAAACGTCGCATCGGCATGGTGTTCCAGGACTACGCGCTGTTTCCGCATTTGAGTGTGGCCGATAACATCGCCTTCGGCATTCGCAAGCACCCGCAAAAAGACCGTGTGGTCGCCGAATTGCTGGAACTGGTCAACCTGAAAAACCTCGGCAAGCGCTTCCCCCACGAGCTTTCCGGCGGCCAGCAACAACGCGTCGCCCTCGCCCGCGCGCTGGCGCCGGAGCCGCAACTGTTGCTGCTCGACGAACCCTTCTCCAACCTCGATGGCGAACTGCGGCGCAAGCTCAGCCATGAGGTGCGCGACATTCTCAAGGCACGCGGCACCAGTGCGATTCTGGTCACCCATGATCAGGAAGAAGCCTTTGCCGTGAGTGATCAGGTGGGCGTATTCAAGGAAGGCCGTCTTGAACAATGGGACACGCCCTACAACCTCTACCACGAACCGCAGACGCCCTATGTCGCCAGCTTTATCGGCCAGGGTTACTTCATTCGTGGGCAATTGAGCTCGCCGGAATCGGTCAGCACCGAACTGGGTGACTTGCGTGGCAACCGTGCCTACACCTGGCCAACCGGTGGCGCGGTGGATGTGTTGCTACGCCCGGATGACATCGTTTACGCACCGGACAGTGCGTTGAAGGCACGGATTGTCGGCAAGACCTTCCTCGGTGCTTCGACGTTGTACCGTCTGCAACTGCCGACCGGCGCACAGCTGGAGTCGATTTTCCCCAGCCATGCCGACCATCAGGTGGGTGCGCAGGTGGGGATTCGGGTGGCGGCGGAGCATTTAGTATTGTTTCAAGCGTCTGGCAGTACCGCGGCGCAGATTCCTCAGGTTGAATCCGGCGTTCGCCGCTACAGCCCGGCTCACTGATCAACTGACGAAACCGGATAAAATGTGGGAGCGGGCTTGCTCGCGAATGCGGTGTGTCAGTTGATAGATCCATTACTGAACCACCGCATTCGCGAGCAAGCCCGCTCCCACATTGGATCTCATAATCTTCAAAACGTGAGTTTCAGCTCCGCCCAATCGGCGCGAACTTGGCCTGGGTATGCTCGGCCAGCACCGCTGCGGCCAGCTCCACTTCCAACCCCCTTCTGCCGGCACTCACATGAATCGTCGCAAACTGTTGCGCGGTCTCATCGATAAATGTGCGCAATCGCTTCTTCTGCCCCAACGGGCTGATGCCGCCCAACAGGTAACCGGTAGAGCGCTGCGCTGCCGCCGGGTCAGCCATCTCGGCTTTTTTAACCCCGGCCGCGTGGGCCAGAGCCTTAAGGTCCAGACTTCCGACGACCGGCACCACCGCTACCAACATTTCACCTTTCTCACTGCTGGCCAGCAAGGTCTTGAACACCTGCGCCGGGTCGAGCCCCAATTTTTCCGCGGCCTCCAGGCCATAGGATGCTGCCTTGGGATCATGCTCGTAACTGTGAACGCGATGTTCGGCGCGAACTTTTTTCAACAGGTCCAGTGCGGGGGTCATGTCTACTCCTGGCGCAGCAAAAAGATCGCCAATTCTAGGCCAAGCCCACGCAAAACGCTCTAGTGCGCCCCTCCCGCTATGCGCGCTTGCAGCCTCACCCGTGATCATTCACCAGACCAATAGTTAGAAAATGACCAATGGTTCACTTTCGACCTTTGACAGCGGTCATTCTTGTCTATATTTTTTCGTTTCCGAATACTGTAGGAATAGTACTCCAGTGTTCCAGCGGGAAGCCGCAGCCAGGATGGGGATCCTGGTTCCGGTGAAAATTGCGCAACGGCCCGTTGAGGCTGTGCGCCAACAAGAACAACAATCGAGGTTTGCCATGACTACTGCTCTTCAACAGCCTTCACTTTCGAGCCAATGCATGGCCGAATTCCTGGGGACTGCGCTTCTGATCTTCTTCGGTACAGGATGTGTCGCTGCGCTCAAGGTCGCGGGTGCCAGCTTTGGGCTGTGGGAAATCAGTATTATCTGGGGCATCGGCGTGAGCATGGCGATCTACCTCACTGCCGGTATTTCCGGGGCGCACCTCAACCCGGCGGTCAGTATCGCCCTGTGCATCTTTGCCGATTTCGAAAAGCGCAAACTGCCCTTCTATATCCTCGCGCAAATCGCTGGCGCGTTCTGCTCGGCGGCGTTGGTTTACACGCTGTACAGCAACCTCTTTTTCGATTACGAACAAACTCACCATATGGTTCGCGGCTCCCAGGCCAGCCTGGAATTGGCGTCGGTGTTCTCCACCTACCCACATGCGCTGCTGAGCACGGCCCAGGCATTCCTGGTGGAAATGGTGATTACCGCCATCCTGATGGGCGTGATCATGGCCCTGACCGACGATAACAACGGCCTGCCCCGCGGCCCGCTGGCCCCGCTGCTGATCGGCCTGCTGATTGCCGTAATCGGCAGCGCCATGGGCCCGCTGACCGGCTTTGCGATGAACCCGGCGCGGGATTTCGGCCCCAAGCTGATGACCTTTTTCGCCGGCTGGGGTGAAATGGCCTTTACTGGCGGCCGCGATATTCCTTACTTCCTGGTACCGATTTTCGCGCCGATTGTCGGCGCCTGCCTCGGCGCTGCGGCATATCGCGGGCTGATTGCCCGCCACCTGCCGAGCGCCGCACCTGCTATAGCTGAAGAAACACCTGACACGGCTGTCAACGGCAAGACTCGTATTTCCTGAAAGCGCCGGCCTGGTCCCCTGCCCTTCGCGGCCCAGGCTGATTTCTGACTTCCTTATTTCGTCCAAGGCAATTGACATGACCGACATTCAGAATAAGAACTACATCATTGCCCTTGATCAGGGCACCACCAGTTCGCGGGCGATCATCTTCGATCGTGACGCCAACGTGGTCTGCACCGCCCAGCGTGAATTCGCTCAGCATTACCCGCAAGCCGGCTGGGTCGAACATGACCCGATGGAAATCTTCGCTACCCAGAGCGCGGTGATGGTCGAGGCCCTGGCACAAGCCGGCCTGCACCATGACCAGGTCGCCGCCATCGGTATTACCAACCAGCGTGAAACCACCGTGGTCTGGGACAAGATCACCGGCCGCCCGATCTACAACGCCATCGTGTGGCAGTGCCGCCGCAGCACCGAGATCTGCCAGCAGCTCAAGCGCGACGGCCACGAGCAATACATCAGCGACACCACCGGCCTGGTCACCGACCCGTACTTCTCCGGCACCAAGCTCAAGTGGATCCTCGACAACGTCGAAGGCAGCCGTGAGCGTGCGCGCAACGGCGAACTGCTGTTCGGCACCATCGACAGCTGGCTGATCTGGAAATTTACCGGCGGCAAGACCCACGTCACCGACTACACCAACGCCTCGCGCACCATGCTCTTCAACATCCACACCCTGGAGTGGGATGCGAAGATGCTGGAGATTCTCGACGTGCCGCGCGAAATGCTGCCGGAAGTTAAGTCTTCCTCGGAAATCTACGGCCGTACCAAAAGCGGCATCGCCATCGGCGGTATTGCCGGTGACCAGCAAGCGGCGCTATTCGGCCAGATGTGTGTAGAAGCCGGCCAGGCCAAGAACACTTACGGCACCGGCTGCTTCCTGCTGATGAACACCGGCGACAAAGCGGTGAAATCCAAGCACGGCATGCTCACCACCATCGCTTGCGGCCCGCGGGGCGAAGTGGCTTACGCCCTCGAAGGCGCGGTCTTCAACGGTGGCTCCACCGTGCAATGGCTGCGTGACGAGCTGAAAATCATCGCCGACGCCACCGACACCGAATACTTCGCCGGCAAGGTCAAGGACAGCAACGGCGTGTACCTGGTGCCAGCCTTTACCGGCCTGGGCGCTCCGTACTGGGACCCGTATGCCCGTGGCGCACTGTTCGGCCTAACCCGTGGCGTGCGCGTGGACCACATTATTCGTGCCGCCCTGGAGTCGATTGCCTACCAGACCCGCGACGTGCTGGACGCCATGCAACAGGACTCTGGCGAACGCCTCAAAGCCCTGCGTGTGGACGGCGGTGCGGTGGCCAACAACTTCCTGATGCAGTTCCAGGCCGACATCCTCGGCACCCAGGTCGAGCGCCCGCAAATGCGCGAGACCACGGCACTTGGCGCCGCATACCTGGCAGGCCTGGCCTGCGGTTTCTGGGGCAGCCTGGACGAGTTGCGTGGCAAGGCCGTGATCGAGCGCGAATTCGAACCACAGCTTGATGAAGCCGCCAAAGAGAAGCTCTACGCCGGCTGGCAAAAAGCCGTCAGCCGCACCCGCGACTGGGAACCGCACGAGGGCGCTGAATAAGCCAACCGCCGGACCCATATCGGGTTGTAACTGGCGGGGAGTCGATTGCTGCGGCATCATGGGCCACTTTTGTATGGCAGCCCAAAGGAAGCCCCATGAATCTGCCTCCCCGCCAACAACAAATCCTCGAACTGGTGCGCGAACGCGGCTACGTCAGTATCGAGGAGATGGCGCAGCTATTCGTTGTCACCCCGCAAACCATCCGCCGCGATATCAACCAACTGGCGGACGCCAATCTGCTGCGCCGCTACCACGGCGGTGCGGCCTATGACTCCAGTGTCGAGAACACCGCGTACGCCATGCGTGCCGACCAGATGCGTGACGAAAAACAACGCATCGGCGAAGCCATTGCCGCGCAAATCCCAGATCACGCCTCGCTGTTTATCAACATCGGCACCACCACCGAATCCATCGCGCGTGCGCTGCTCAATCACAACCACCTGAAAATCATCACCAACAACCTCAACGTTGCGACCATGCTCAGTGCCAAGGACGACTTCGATGTGCTGTTGACCGGCGGCAATGTGCGCCGTGACGGTGGTGTGGTGGGCCAGGCGAGTGTCGACTTTATCAACCAGTTCAAGGTCGACTTTGCTTTGGTGGGCATCAGCGGCATTGATGAAGATGGCAGCTTGTTGGACTTTGATTATCAGGAAGTCAGGGTTTCCCAGGCGATCATCGCCAATGCGCGCCAGGTGATTCTGGCGGCGGACTCAAGCAAATTCGGGCGCAATGCCATGATTCGCTTGGGGCCGATCAGTCTGGTGGATTGCTTGGTGACCGATCAGCAGCCGGTGCCGGCACTTGTTCAGTTATTGAATCAGCATAAGGTTCGGTTGGAAGTGGTTTAGCGCCTGCACTGGCGCCTTCGCGAGCAAGCCCGCTCCCACAGTTAACCGCATTCTCATGCTGGAACTCGGTCAACTGTGGGAGCGGGCTTGCTCGCGAAGGCGATTTAACCAGCACCCCATCTATTGAGCCTTCCCCCGGCTCGTGTTCACAATTCTTCCTTTCCCCGCCCTTCGATGAGTTTTTTCAATCGAAGTCGGGTGGCTGTGCGCGCGTTTATCAGCTACCATTTTCGCAAATGAACATTAATGTTCGAATTCCAAGACGAAAAAGATCGCGAGGCCAGCCGATGAACCCTTCCACCTTGCCTGCTCCACCGCTTGCTGAAGTCTATGACGTTGCCGTAATTGGCGGCGGGATCAATGGCGTCGGCATTGCAGCAGACGCAGCCGGGCGCGGTTTGTCGGTATTCCTTTGCGAAAAGGACGACTTGGCCAGCCATACCTCCTCGGCCAGCAGCAAGCTGATCCACGGTGGCCTGCGTTACCTCGAACATTACGAATTCCGCCTGGTGCGCGAGGCGCTGGCCGAACGTGAAGTGCTGCTGGCCAAGGCCCCGCACATCGTCAAGCAGATGCGCTTTGTCTTGCCGCACCGCCCGCACCTGCGCCCGGCGTGGATGATTCGCGCGGGCCTGTTCCTGTACGACCACTTGGGCAAGCGCGAAAAACTCGCCGGATCCAAGAGCCTCAAGTTCGGCCCCGACAGCCCGCTGAAAAGTGAGATCACCAAAGGCTTCGAATATTCCGACTGCTGGGTTGATGACGCCCGCCTGGTGGTACTCAATGCCATGGCCGCCCGCGAAAAAGGCGCGCATATCCACACCCAGACCCGTTGCATCAGCGCACATCGCAGCAACGGCATGTGGGAAATGAACATGGAGCGCGCCGATGGCAGCCTGTTCTCGATCCGCGCCCGCGCCTTGGTGAATGCCGCCGGCCCGTGGGTCGCCAAGTTCATCAAGGAAGACCTGAAGCTGGACTCGCCTTACGGTATCCGCCTGATCCAGGGCAGCCACCTGATCGTGCCGAAACTCTACGAAGGTGCGCACGCGCACATTCTGCAGAACGAAGACCAGCGTATCGTCTTCACTATTCCGTACCTGAACCACCTGACCATCATCGGCACCACCGACCGTGAGTACACCGGTGACCCGGCGAAGGTCGCGATTACCGAAGGTGAAACCGACTACATGCTCAACGTGGTCAACGCGCACTTCAAGAAGCAGCTGAGCCGCGACGACATCGTGCACACCTACTCCGGCGTACGCCCGCTGTGCAACGACGAATCGGACAACCCGTCGGCCATTACCCGTGACTACACCCTGTCGCTGTCTGGCGGTAACGGTGAAGCGCCGATCCTGTCGGTGTTCGGCGGCAAGTTGACCACCTATCGCAAGCTGGCCGAGTCGGCGATGGCGCAACTGGCACCGTTTTTCACGCAGATGCGCCCAAGCTGGACCGCCACGGCGAGCCTGCCGGGCGGCGAAAACATGAGCACGCCAGAAGCCCTGGCCGAAGCGATTCGCGCCAAGTTCGACTGGGTGCCGAGTGAGATCGCACGCCGTTGGTCCACCACGTACGGCAGCCGTACCTGGCGCTTGCTCGAAGGTGTGCAATCGTTGGCTGACTTGGGCGAGCACCTGGGTGGCGGCCTGTACACCCGCGAAGTCGATTACCTGTGCGCCGAAGAATGGGTGACGCAACCGCAGGACGTGTTGTGGCGCCGGACCAAGCTGGGCTTGTTCACCACGCCGCAAGAGCAGGAAAACGTGCAGCGTTACCTGTCCAAGATTGAGCAAAACCGCGCGAAGATTGAAGCGGCCTGATCTCAGGCCGTAACGAGAAGCCCCTGTACCGCAAGGTCCAGGGGCTTTTTTTATGTCGCGAGTGCCTGGCGCTGATAACGCAGGCCCATGTCCCGAATCGCGCTGGACGCCGCGCTCAGCAGCACCGGATAAGCCGCCAGCAGAAACCCCGGCGTTGCCGTTGCCAGCGCACGCTCAAGCCATACGCAGGCCTGGGCTTCATCGCCCTCCGCCACCAACTCTGCGGCGTGGTTATATTGCCCACGAAAATCCCCGGCCTGCGCCGCGCGCTGATACCACGCCTTTGCTAGACGCACATCCTTGGGCACCACCACGCCTTCATGGTGGAAACGCCCCAGCAGGTTCATCGACTTGGCGTGGCCCTTATCCGCCGCCTGCGCAAACAGCGCATACGCCGCTCCCAGGTCACGCGCCACACCGCGCCCGCCGGTAAGCAATTGCGCGTAGTTGTACAACCCCCAATCCAGGCCCAGGTCGGCGGCCTGTCGGTAATGCTGCGCGGCATCCGCCAGATCGATGGCGCAGCCCCAGCCGTTCTCCAGGCAACGCCCGATCATGTTGATCGCCATGGGGTGACGCTGGCGTGCGGCGATACGAAACCAGCTCAGCGCCAGCGCCTCATCCTTCTGCACGCCACGGCCGTCGAGCAGCAGCTGCGCCAATGTCGCCTGCGCGTCAGCGTCGCCCAGTTGCGCGGCATGCATGACCCAACGTGCATAGGCGCGTGGGTTTTCACCGATATCCGCTGCGTCGCTTTGCATGGCTGCCCTACACCGCGATCCAGGACCGCAAAAGTTTCATGAATTATTTCGTTACAAACTATTACATTTGAGATCCTTTATCAATTACGATCGCCTCTCACTTTCACCCACACGAGAATAATCAATGGCTACCGGGATCAGTTCTGCCCCCCTTTCATCGCGGCATTTGCTCGCGTCGGCAGTGGGTTTGGCAGCGGCTGCGCAGGGAGGATTCAGTTATGCGGCGCAGACTGCAGCAGATGACGGCACGGGCGTAATCCAGCTCGGCGCGACCAGTATCGAAGGTCAGGCGCCGAGCCAGAGCACTTACAACCCCGCCGCGCCCTCATCCCCCAAGTACACCGAGTTGCTGCGCGATACGCCGCAGACCATCACGGTGGTGCCCAAGGAAGTCATTCATGACCAGAACCTGCTGACCCTGCGCGATGTGCTCAGCACCGTGCCCGGCATCACTTTTGGGGCCGGCGAAGGCGGCAGCGGTTATGGCGACAGCATCAACCTGCGCGGCTTCTCGGCCAGCGGCGACATCTACGTCGACGGCGTGCGCGACAGCGCGCAATACAGCCGCACCGACCCGTTCAACCTGGAACAGGTCGAAGTGGTCAGCGGCGCAAGCTCGGTGTATTCGGGTTCCGGTGCAGTCGGCGGCACCATCAACCTGGTGACCAAGCAGCCTGAGCTGCGCGATAAAACCACGATCAGCGCCGGTATCGGCACCGATAGCTACAAGCGCCTCACCCTGGACACCAACCAGCAACTCAACGACACCACTGCCTTCCGGTTGAACCTGATGGCCCATGGTAACGACGTGCCGGGCCGCGATTATGAAGATTACTCGCGCTGGGGCATCGCGCCCTCTATTGCCTTCGGCCTGGGCACGCCGACGCGCGTCACCGTCAGTTATGAGCATCAGAAAGACGACAACACGCCGCAATACGGCATCCCTATCTACAACGGCAAACCGATGCCGGGCGTGGGCTGGAGCGACTACTACGGCTACCACAACATCAATGACCAGCAAATCACCTCGGACGCGTTCAGCTTGAAGCTCGAGCACGACTTCAACGACGCCGTCTCGGTGCGCAACTTCACCCGCGTCGAGCGCGTGCGCCAAGACCTGCGCGCCTCCGGCCCCGAAGGCGCCCAAGCCGGCTGCCTGGCCACCGGCACCCAGATCACCGGCGCCCCGTGTACCGCAGGCCTCGCGCCGGGCTACTTCCAGCCGAGCGGCGGCTCGCTGGGTAACGAGCGCAACACCCAGAACAAAATGTTCACCAACCAGACTGACGTGACCAGCCACTTCAGCACCGGTTTCATCGAGCACACATTGGTCACCGGCATCGCCATCAGCCGCGAGGAATATGAAGCGGACACCGGCAAATGGCTGACCAACGCCAACGGCAGCACCATCGTGCCGCCACCAGTCAGCTTCAGTGACCCGAACTCGGAGTGGACTGGCCCGGTCAACTTCACCCGTGCGGCGCACATCGACGGTGCGCTTAACAACCGCGCCGCCTATGCCTTCGACACGCTCAAGCTCAACCCGCAATGGGAAATCAACGGCGGCTTGCGCTACGAGCATAACGCCGGCAGTTCGGTGAACAATGCCTACTCCAGCACCGGCGTGGAAACCCCTGGCGGGCGCTTCGGCCAAGCGGATGACCTGACGTCCTATCGCCTGGCGCTGGTGTACAAGCCGGCCGAAAACGGCAGCATCTACATCGCCTACGGCAACAGCAAGACGCCGTCCCAGGCCAGCGTCAACGGCAGCTGCTACACCCCGGCCAAGAACAACACGGCGGCCATCAACAACTGCAACGTCTCCCCGGAAACCGCGGTCAGCTATGAGATTGGTACCAAGTGGGACTTCTTCGACAACGCCCTGTCGATCACTGGCGCAGTCTTTCGCAATGACCGCACCAACTACAAAGTCGCCAGCAACGACCCAACCAACCTCAGTGGCACGCAATCGCTCGACGGTAAGGCACGTGCGGACGGCGTTGCGCTGGGCCTGAGCGGCGCGATCACGGACAAGTGGAAGGTGTTCGCCAACTACACCTACCTCGACACCCGCGTACTGCGCAGCGCCAGCGACTTCACCCTGGCAACCACCGGGTTCGACGCACAGAAAGGCGAACCGCTACCGTTCACGCCCAAACATGCAGCCAGCCTATGGACGGTGTACGACCTGCCGTATGACTTCCAAGTGGGCTACGGCATTACCGCCCAATCCAAGCAGTACCTGGTCAGCGCCGCCGGGGCACCGACTGCGCCTGGCTACGCGGTACAGCGCGCGATGCTCGGTTATAAGGTCAACAAACAGCTGAACCTGCAGTTGAACGTCAACAACCTGTTCGATAAGGAATACCTGACGCGCATCCGTAACAACGGTTGGGCAGTGCCGGGTGACGGGCGTGCGGCGGTGGTGTCGGCGGACTACACCTTCTAAAGCGTAAACCTCCCCCTGTGGGAGCTGGCCTGCGATGGCGGTCTTTTGGTGGTGTACATATCCGTTGCTGCGGTTACGGCTGAGTAGGGTTCCGCTCTTACAGTGGGTCACTTTTGTAAAGACCGGAATGCCGGCCCAGACAAAAGTAACCAAAAATCTTCGCCCCAACACTCGGTGCCTCGCTATGGCTCGGCATGCCCGCAATCCGCCAGTGATTTGGGGGGGCGATTTCAGATCAAGATCAAAAGCGCAGATCAAAAGACCGCTGACTTCGTCATCGAAAAGGATGTAAGGGCCAGAGCAACAGCAACAGCAACAGCAACAGCAACAGCAACAGCAACAGCAACAGCAACAGCAACAGCAACAGCAACAGCAACAGCAACAGCAACAGCAACAGCAACAGCAAAGCCCTACTCGGTCTAATGTGGGAGCTGGCTTGCCTGCGATGCAGACACCTCGGTACACCAGGCACACCGGGTTGATGCCATCGCAGGCAAGCCAGCTCCCACAGAAAAGCAGCTCTTCAGTGGATGCAAATCCGCAGCCGACCTCATATTCAAAACCGCATGCGGTCAACTGTGGGAGCGGGCTTGCTCGCGAATGCGGTGTATCAGTCAATTTATCTGTCACTGACCCACCGCATTCG
>NZ_CBFHAZ010000082.1:0-28204 GCF_965653655.1 Pseudomonas onubensis
CAGATGTGCGGGCTGATCCACTGCATTCGCGAGCAAGCCCGCTCCCACATTTGTTTTGTGTCAGTCAGCAGTATCAGCCAGAAACACTGAACCCTGTGGGAGCGGGCTTGCTCGCGAAAGCGGAGTGTCAGTCGCCGAATGTGCTGGCTGATCCACCGCATTCGCGAGCAAGCCCGCTCCCACATTTTGTTGTGTATCAGTCCTGGGAGTTGGCCAGTGCCTGGGATGCCGCCACGTAATCGGCCTGGAACTGCGTGGATTCAATCCACGCCAGCGCCGCGGCTTCATCCTCGGTATCCGTTGCCCACTGGCGATATTCGATCAGCGCCGCCAGGATAAAATCTGTCGCGTCTTCTTCGCCTTCCTGCTCCAGCACCACGGCCAGCAGTGGGTGCGCCAGGAATGCCGCACACAACGCCTGCTGGCTGGTCTCGCCGGCGGCGCGCATTTCGACAAACAACTCGGTCAAATCCACCGACTCAAGGTCAATGCGGCTGTCGTCGCCAGCAAACGCATCCGGCTTGGTCGCGACGGCGCGCTGGGTGCGGTTTTGCTTGGCCTTGGCCTTGGCCCGGTGGGCACGTTTTTGCTGCTTGTTCGGCGAGGCCATGGGCTCAACGTCCTTGGGTACTTAATCGGTGTGGGGTATTGAAGCGCAGGTTGGGGGAAATCCCAAGGGAATCTAGACGCGCTGACCGCGTGTGCTTGGCGCCAGCTCGCCTTTTTGCAGCCATTCCAGCGCAATCGGCCACAACCGGTCCTGATATTCACTACGAAAAAAAGCGAAATGCCCGACGGTTTTTTCGCCGATATCCTCGGGCGCGATTCGCAGGTGAGTGCGCGCGCAGTTTTCAAAATAGCCCAGCAGTCGCTCAATAGCCGCCACTGTGCCAAACGGATCGTCGGTGATGCTGATAGCCAGCAACTGCGCATTCACACGGGCAAATGGCAGTTCACCCAGGCCGCGCCCGCTGGGGCGCGTTTCATAGCGCGGTGTCGGCATGCTCCAGTCGCGCACCACGCCTGCCGGTGTGTCTTCCAGCCAGCCCATGCGCTTGCCGGGAAAATAGCCGTACAGGGCCGTCACCAGCGGCATCACCACATGCCATTTGGCAAACATGCGCCAGCGCCCGCTCGCCGCGTAATCGCGCCAGTACGCAAACTGTGCGCCGACCGTCACGATGCGCCGAATCACCGCGCCGCAAGCACCGAGCCCTGCCGCGCACCCGCCGAAACTGTGGCCGACCACATCAATCGGCTGCCCCGGAAACTCCCGCTGTGCGCGCTGCAGCATCGCCTCGAAATCCAACACGCCCCAGTCTGACCACGACGCCTTGAAGCCTCGCAACGCGCCGCTGCGGGATTCGCCGATGCCACGGTAGTCGTAGGTGATCACGTCGAAGCCGTTGGCAAACAGGTAGTCGGCGAAGCGTGAATAGTGGCGGCAGCGGACCGAGGTGGCGGCGTTGATGATGACGACCGGGCGTTCGAAGTCAGTGCGCGGGTGGCGCCAGGTGAAGCCCCCAATCAGGTAACCGTCGGCAGCGAGCTCCTTGAAGGGATCGCTGTGGCCTGGTTTGGAGTTGATCGCAGCCATTCGCAAAGAGGCGTCATTCAAGTTCATCGTTTATCGGCCCGTGCCTGTTTTTATTTTTTTAGTAACAGTTGTTCAGTTTGCCAGCACTTGTGCCCTCTCTGACAGGGCTACTAATGTTCGGCACTTACTGATAACGCCACACATCCGAGAGGAACGACAGCAAACCATGGACCGTTTAGACTGGCAGGTACCCATTACGGAGGTCTCTATGAGCATTCCCCTTTCTCCCATCGTTTCGGAATTTGAAACCGAGGAGCAGGCTGCCAGTTATGACCTTTGGTTCCGCGCCAAAGTGCAGGCTTCGATTGATGACCCACGCCCAAGTATTCCGCATGACGAGGTCATGGCTGAAATGCGAGCTTTGATTGAGTTGAAGCGAAAAGAGCGTGATGCGAGTTGAGTGGCGGCCTGAGGCGCGGGCTGAACTCAGAGCAATTTTGAATTATATCGTTGAGCACAATGTTGCGGCGGCCAGTCTTCTGAACGAAGCCATTGAGGCTGCGACAACTGCGCTTCCTCAGCATCCTTACCTGTACCGCTTGGGGAGGGTCTCGGGCACACGAGAAATTGTTGTGCATCCCAATTATCTGGTGATTTATCGCATTACAGATTGGATTGAGATACTGACGGTGCTCCATGCTCGCCAGGAATACCCCTGATACGCGCCCAACTTTTACCACTCGACCTCCCGCCAGTAGATGCCTAGGCTTGCACCTTTGCAATCGACTCGAGCGTCCTAATGACCCGCGACACCCTCGAACACAACCAGGTCCCGATCTACTTCGTCGCCGTGCTCCTGGCGGTCGCATTTGGCGTGTTCGCCCCTTTGTCAGCCCAAGGCCTTGGCGTACTGGTCACGCCTGCCATTGCAGCGCTGATGTACGCCATGTTCCTGCAAATCCCGTTTCTGGACTTGCGCCAGGGCTTGGGCAATAAACGCTTCATCGGCGCATTGCTGCTGGCCAATTTCATTCTGGTGCCCTTGCTGGTGTGGGCGTTGACCCGAGGCCTGGTGGAGCGCCCGGCGTTGCTGGTGGGCGCGTTGCTGGTGTTGCTCACGCCGTGTATCGACTATGTGGTGGTGTTTACCCATATCGGCAAGGGTGACTCGCGGCTGATGCTGGCGGCGACGCCGGTGCTGTTGTTGCTGCAGCTGGTGCTGCTGCCGGTGTACCTGAGTTTCATGTTGGGCGCGCAGTCCGCCGTGGTAGTGGCGGTGGGGCCGTTCGTCGAGGCGTTCCTGTTGCTGATTGTGCTGCCGATGATCCTGGCGGTGCTGACCACCTCCCTGGCGCGGCGCTCAAGCGTTATTAACCATTGGAACAACGCCTGGGTCTGGCTGCCGGTGCCCGCGATGGCGCTGGTGCTGTTTGTGGTGATCGGCTCGCAGATTACTTCGGTAGTGCGCGATATCGCGTTGTTGTTGCCGGTGATCCCGGTGTACCTCGGCTTCCTGTTGCTGGCGCCGCTGCTGGGCGCGCTGGCTGCGCGGCTGTTTGCGTTGCCCGCCGTGACGGCGCGGGCGGTGACCTTCAGTGCTTCGACGCGCAACTCGTTGGTGGTGCTGCCATTGGCCTTGGCCCTGCCTGAAGATGCGCGCGGGCTGGCCGCCACGGCGGTGATCCTCCAAACCCTGCTTGAGCTGGTGGGCGAGCTACTCTACATCCGGCTGATTCCCGCGTTGGTATGGCGCGCCGGTCGATAGATCCATAAATACTCGGATTTGTTCAGGCGTTATTCAGGGGTGGAGTCGGCACCATGGAGTCGGCGTACCCTACCTGAAAGGACATTCGATGGACCACCGCAGCCGTTATCGCCTGGAGTCGCTGGGCCTGTTTCTGATCGCTTTATTGCTGTTTACCTTGGGCATCTGGGACGAGCAACCCCAAGGCTTTGACGGGCGCTGGGCGTTGTTCATGCAGGAAATGTTTCGCCATGGCGCGAGTCTTTTCCCTACCACCTACGGTCAGCCATACCCGGACTATCCCGGCACTGCGACTTTCTTCAGTTTTGTGTTTGCCCGCCTGTTCGGCGCGCCGAACCATCTGGCCAACGTGCTGCCGACAGCTCTGGCTGCAGCGGGCATGATCGCCCTGATTTATCGCTTGCTGGTGCCGTTCAGTCGGCCTTGGGCATTGCTGACGGTGCTGCTCACGTTGCTCACCACCCAACTGCTCGATAAGTCGCGCTCGGTCTGCCTGGACCTGATGGTCGCGCTGTTATGCGTAGGCAGCTTCTACCTGCTGCACACGGGCGAGCGTCTCGGGTCACGGCTTCGACAGTTGGCGGTATTCCCGTTGTTTGTGCTGGCCTTCGCGATTCGTGGGCCTTTGGGGCTTATCGAGGTCTGCGGTGTGGTCTGCGTTTACTGGGCGCTGGGCCGGCCGGGTGAGCGGGTCAAGCAGGTGCTGATCCATGGTTTTGTCGGGCTGGCGTTGCTCGCGGCCTGCTGGTGGGCATTGATGAAGCTGGCGCGGGTGAGCGGTGGCGACGCCTTTGCCGATGACGTGTTCAGGATGCAAGTCAGTGGGCGCCTCGACGAGTCCGGCGAGCCGTTCTATTTCTACTTAAAGCTGAGTCTGTACCGTTACTTCCCGGTGGTGCCGTTGGCGTTGGCGGCGATGATCGCGTTGCGTCATCGCTGGTCTGAGCGCTGGGCCAACGAAGACGTGCAAATGGTGGTGCGCCTGGCGGCCTGTGGCCTGATGATCTTGCTCGGGCTGTCGGTGCCGCACTTCAAGCGTGCTTACTACATTCTGCCGATGGTGCCGATGTTTGCCGCTGTCGCTGCCTATGGGCTGCTCCAGGCGAAAAACTGGTTCGTCGGCGTGCGCCGCTGTTACGAATGGCTTGTCGTGGCGCTACCGGCGTTGTGCGTGGTGGTGTTGTTTATCTGCCGGCACACCTGGCAGAAGCACGGTTACTGGCCCGATGTGTCGCTGCCGCCGTTGATTGGCGTGTGGGTGGTGCTGCAAGTGGCGGCGCTGATTGCCTGGCGCCGCCCGTTGCGCCTGGTATGGCTCAGTGGGATCGCCCTGGCGGCGCAATGGGTGCTGCTGGTGATGGTGATCGATCCGGCCAAGGACCTGCAATACGACACCCGCAAGTTTGTCAGCCAGGTAGAGGCACTGCGGGCGTCGCAGCCTGGGCCATTGGTGTTTGTCGACCTTGGCCGTGACACCTGGGCAATCCGCTACATGATGAACCTGGACCACGATGAGCAGCCGCTGTTCGTCGCCGGTAACGAGCCGGAAAAGCTCGCCACCCTGCCGCGTCCATCCTGGGTGCTGGTGCCGCGCAAAGAAGCGGCATTGCTCAAGGGCACGCCGATGCAGCAGCAGGCGCCGAACTTCGAAGGGCGGCTTAACGACAACCCGCTGATGGTGTTTCTACTGAAGTAGGCAGGCGCCTACTTGCACTGGTAGCCCTCGGGCATCGTCACGGTGTAGTTGCGCTGCACGCGGTCCTGGAAGTTGAGGTTCTGCAGGCCCTGTTCGACCAGGAAGGCTTCGATCTTGGCGGCCTGGCAGTCTTCGTTGTAGGACATCACCCGCAACACGTACACCGCGCGTCGGCTCACTTCGTCACGCGCGGTGGCGGTGAAGGTGGTGAGCGTGGTGTAGCCGGTGCGCTCCGAGGTGCCCACCGGGCCGTAGGTGGTGTTCGGCTTGCTGGTGCAGGTCAACTGGTCGTCTTTCTTTTTGTTCTTCTTGCACTCGGTGGTGGTGCTGGTGGGCACCTGGCCGTAATCGGTAGCGGTGTAGCGGTAAGTGACCTGCTTGCTGTCGACATCCAGGATGATGGTCATTTTGATCGGCCCATGGTTCTTGGGCAGGCTGGCATCGGTGTACACCTCGCGAAAACCCTGGTCCTTCATGGCGCTGACCATGTCCCGCAGGTAATAGCGGGCATTGAGCGTGTTTTGCGCGCTGCCGCCCACGGATGTGGTCACCAGCACCAGTGCCTGTCGATCAAAGTGATAGTCCGGATCCGGTGTTGCGTTGATCGAGACATCCATTTGTGTGGCGCAGCCACTGAGCAACGCCGTCAGCAGCAACAGCGCGCAGAACAAGTACCGGTTCATCAAATAACTACCTTGCAACAGAAAATTCAGTAACAGCTAAACGATCGAGCAGCGGGATAAATAACCCTCGGGTGTGGATCGGGCGGGGCGTTGGCCCGCGGCCACTAAATCGCAGGCAATAAAAAACCCCAAGGAATCATCTTCGCTTGGGGTTTTTCGGTATTTTGGTGCCCAGAGACGGAATCGAACCGCCGACACGGGGATTTTCAATCCCCTGCTCTACCGACTGAGCTATCTGGGCAACGGGGCGCATTAAACGGGTTTTTCAGGGGGTCGTCAAGCAAGTTTTCAAAAAATATTTAATTATTACCGTCGCTTACGTGCCGACCCCGGTTTTTGATCAATTATTGAGCAGGCGGCACGTAGCCGTCGGCCTTGGCGTAATCCTCGCCGGAAAAGAACTTGTCCATTTCGCCCGCCAGGTATTTACGATCTTCGGCGTTCATCATGTTCAGGCGCTTTTCGTTGATCAGCAGGGTCTGGTGTTTCAGCCAGTCACCCCAGGCTTGGGCAGAGATATGCTCGAAAATATCCTGGCCCTTGGCACCTGGGTACGGAGGGCGTTCCAGGCCTGGCAGTTCTTCTTTGTACTTGCGGCACATGATGGTGCGGGTCATGACGAAACTCCTGCGTTCAATACGTCGGCCGCGCGCTTCAGCAGTTTTTTCACCGGGGCGGCAAGGCCCAGGCGCGGCGGGGTGGCGAGGTTATACCAGAGCCAGTCGGCCTCGGCCACGTGATGGGCAGATTCCTCCACCTGCACCAGCCAGGGCTCGATGGCCAGCTGGAAGTGGCTGAAGGTGTGGATCAGCCCCGGCAGCGGCTGTTGCTCGCCCAGTGCCAGCGCGTGCTGGTGGGCAAGGTGTTCCAGGTCTTGCAGGTCATCAAGTTCCGGCAAGCTCCACAAACCGCCCCACAGGCCCGTGGACGGGCGACGGTACAGCAGAATCTCGCCCTCGGCGTTGGCCAGCAACGGCATCAGCGTGCGCTTTTGCGGGATGGTCTTGCGCGGCTTGGGGATCGGGTAACGCGTCTCCAGGCCGAGCATGTGGGCTTCGCAGCCTTTTTCCAGCGGGCACAGCAGGCAGCTAGGTTTGCTGCGCGTGCAGAGCGTGGCGCCCATGTCCATCATTGCCTGGGTGTAGGCGTTGACGCGATCGTGGGGCGTAAAGCGCTCAGCGGTGGCCCAGAGCTGTTTCGCGACCTTGGGTTCGCCTGGGTAGCCTTCTTGCGCAGTAAAGCGCGCCAGCACGCGTTTGACGTTGCCGTCCAGGATCGGCGCGCGCAGGCCCATGCTCAAACTGGCGATGGCGCCGGCAGTGGACAGGCCAATGCCGGGCAACTCAGTGAGCTTTTCCACATCCTTGGGGAATTCGCCGCCGTATTCAGCGACGATGATCTTGGCGGTCTTCTGCAGGTTACGTGCGCGGGTGTAATAACCCAGGCCGGTCCACAGGTGCAGCACTTCATCTTCCGGCGCGGCGGCCAGGGCTTCGACCGTCGGCAAGGAAGCCATGAACCGGTCGAAGTAATTGAGCACGGTGCTCACCTGGGTCTGTTGCAGCATGATCTCCGAGACCCACACCCGGTAAGGCGTGATGCCCTGTTGCCAGGGCAGGTCATGGCGACCGTGGCGGTCGTACCAGTCCAGCACCGCCTGTGAAAACTGCTCGTTTCTCATCGTTTGAACAGGCCTTTAAGGGCGTCTTTAAGCTGCGGATTAACCTTGTCGAGCTTCTCTTCGATTTTGTCGCTGAGCTTGTTACCGGCCGCTTTGATGGCGACCTGGGTCAAGCCGTCCTTGTCCAGGCGGCAAGCTTTGGCACCCAGCTCCAGCGGGCCACGGCAGCGCAGCGGCACTTCGATGTTCTGGAAGTTGGCGCCGACCTGGCAGGCCGGATCCGGCACGTCGCGTTGGTCGCCTTCGACGATGATGCCAACGCGGTAGTCCATGCCCAGCACACGCAGGTCGACGTCACCGTTGCCGTTGACCGCCAGGCCCGGGATGCGCACTTTGAGGTCCGGGTTACTTGCCACGCCGTTACGGAAGTTAAGCGTGCCGCGCAGTTCCTGGAACGGTGTGTCCTTGCCTTGTGGCGTGGCGCTCAGGGTCTTGCGGTTGAGCAAGGCAATGCCGGTACACAGTTGCTGTTCAATATTGGCGTTGAGCAGCGCGCCGTTGTTGATCACAAAGCTGGCGGTACCGTTGAGGCTATCGATCAGCGCTTTTTGGCTATTGCCACGGCCGCTGAGGTTGCTGTCGAGAGTAACCTGGCCTTTGACCGGCGGGTTTTGCCCCTGGGCTTGCAGGATGCGTTCAACCGGCACTTGCTTGATGTGGGTTTGCAGCGCCAGCAGCGGGATGTCCTGGCGCACATCGAGTGTGCCGTTGGCCTGGAAGGTGCCGTTGTAGAGGCCGCCGCTCAAGGTGTCGAGTTTGAGCTGGCCGTCGGCGCCGGAGGCTTTGAGCGCTGCATTCTGGATCGGCAGCTTGCTTAAGGTCAGTTGCCCAAAGGCCAGGTCGGCGTTTACGTCCAGGGCGCGCAGGCGGGTCAGTGGCAGCAGCTTGTCGGTGCTCCACGCGCCTTTGGTTGGAGCTTCCGGCAGTGGTGTGGTGCCACCGGCAGCCATGGCGCCAGCTTCGCTGTTCTGCACTTCGGCCTGGCGGGCGGCGGTTGCACCTTTGGCCGATTCGGACTTGGCCGGCAGGTAGTTGTCGGCATTGAAGGTGTCGCCCTTGAGCTGCACGCGCAGGGCTTGCTTGGCGAAGTCATCCACGGCGATGCGACCGGTGAAGGTGCTGCCGTCGAGTTTCAGGTTCAGGTCTTCCAGTGCCACGCTGGTCGGCGTGCCCTTGAGGCGGCTGACCAGCTCGACCTTGCTCAGGCTGCCGTCAGCCATGGGCGGCAGCGGGTGGCCGACGCTGTCGAGGAACTTGGCCAGGTCAAACTGGGCAATCGACAGTGCGCCGCTGACTTGCGGGGTTTTGTTCAGGTCATTGACCTTCAGTTCGCCCAAGGCGCGCAGTTGGTTGGCGGAGAGCTTGAGGTTGGTCCATTCGGCGATGTTGGCCGCCAGGTCCACCAGCAATTGGCCCTGGGTGGAGAAGGTCACGGTCTTGCCTTGCAGCGGCTCGCCGGTGGCTTCGCCGCTGAGTTTCATGTCTTCGAACTGGTAGCGCTGCAGGGCACGCTGGATGCGCAGGTTGCCGTTCAGTTCGGTTTTGACGCGCATCAGTGGCTGGTTGCTGCCCAGGAAGGCGGTGAGCTTGAGTGGAATGCTCGCGCCTTCGTGCACGGCACCGGCGCTCAGCTGGATGCTTTCAGCGCTGAACTGTTTGCCGGTCTGCTCATCGTTGTATTCAACGCGGGCGTTGTTGATGGTCAGGCTGTCGATGTCCAGGCGGATCGGCTTGGGCGGCTTTTCCGGTTCGGGCTCGGCAGGCGCTTGCGCTGGGGCAGGGGCGCTGGCCGTTTCGGTCGCATCCGGCACGTTCTTGCCGATGTCTTCCCAGTTGCCATGGCCTTGCTTGTCGCGATTAAGGCGCAGGTTCAGGCCTTCGACACGCACGTCGCTCATCTGCACTTCGCGGCGCAGCAGCGGCAGCACGCGCACCGACAGGCCGAGCATCTGCAAGTCGGCGAACGGTTGGGTCGGGGCGGTGAGGGTCGCTACGCTGGCTTCATGCAGCTCAAGGCCCAGCCACGGGAACAGGCTCCAGCCGATATCGCCATTGAGCGTCAGCTCGATGTGGGCCTTGTCGCGGGCAATCTGGCGAATCTCGTCTTTGTAGTCGTTGGGATCGAAGAGGTGGGTCAGGGCAAAGCCCAGGGCCACAATGATCAGCAACAGCCCGAGGAGTACCAGACCCAGGATTTTGCCGAACGCTTTCATGGGCGAGTCCTTGTATGTCGATTTCAAAATTTAGCCGCAGAGTATAACGCCCGAAGGCCTGCGTCAGTTCACGCATCGTTACATTGTATCTAGCGCCGGCAAAATCGGATTTTTACGCCAGACAGATCAGATTGAGTGAAAAAGGTGATGTCAGTTTGGTTTTTCTGTCATCCACTGGTGCTAATCTTCGCGGGTTCGTCTGTCGTCTGCGACACAACGTCGCGCTTAAAAGGAGCTTTACTCAACAACAACGGCCAACGCTCCGCGTGCAAGGTCGAGGGAGAGAGCGCCTGACGGACACATACTAATAACTGGGGGAAACACCAATGAGCACTAGCACTGCGGCCGGCAGCACTGCCGCGCAGCCTGCGTTCCTGTCCAAGGAGCGCATTATCGCCAAGCCCGGGTTTAACCGCTGGCTGGTTCCGCCGGCCGCCCTGGCCATCCACCTCTGCATCGGCATGGCCTACGGGTTCTCGGTATTTTGGCTGCCGCTGTCCAAAGCACTGGGTATCACTGCGCCGGTCGCCTGCGCGCCGGACATGAGCTTTATCGCGCAAGTCTTCTCGTCCCAGTGCGACTGGCCCATCTCCATGCTGGGCTGGATCTACACCCTGTTTTTCATCTTCCTGGGTTGCTCGGCAGCCATCTGGGGCGGCTGGCTGGAACATGCCGGGCCACGTAAGGCGGGCGTTGTATCGGCGCTGTGCTGGTGCGGCGGCCTGTTGATCTCGGCGCTGGGGATTTATACCCACCAGATCTGGCTGATGTGGATCGGCTCCGGCGTGATCGGTGGTATCGGCCTGGGCCTGGGTTATATCTCGCCTGTATCGACGCTGATCAAGTGGTTCCCGGACAAGCGCGGCATGGCTACTGGCATGGCGATCATGGGCTTCGGCGGTGGCGCAATGGTGGGTGCACCGTTGGCCGCAGCGCTGATGGGCCATTTTGCCTCGCCAACCAGCGTGGGCGTGTGGCAGAGCTTTGTGGTCATGGCCGTCATCTACTTCGTGTTCATGATCGGTGGCGCACTGTCGTACCGCGTGCCGCCGACCGGCTGGAAGCCTGAGGGCTGGACCGCGCCGGCGAAAAAAGCCAGCAACGCGATGATCACCCACCGTCACGTGCACGTGAACGTGGCGTGGAAAACCCCGCAATTCCGCCTGGTATGGCTGGTGCTGTGCCTGAACGTGTCCGCCGGTATCGGCATCCTCGGCATGGCGTCGCCACTGCTGCAGGAAGTGTTCGGTGGCAAGTTGCTGGGTGTGGATGTGCCGTTCGGTCAACTGGACGCGGGCCAGTTGGCCTCTATTGCGGCCATCGCTGCAGGTTTCACCGGTCTGTTGAGCCTGTTCAACATCGGTGGCCGGTTCTTCTGGGCGTCGTTCTCCGACTACCTGGGCCGTAAAAATACCTACTTCGTGTTCTTCGCCCTGGGCTTTGCCCTGTACGCGCTGATCCCGAACCTGGGGCACCTGGGCAACGTGGCGCTGTTTGTGGCGGCGTTCTGCATCATCCTGTCGATGTACGGCGGCGGTTTTGCGACCGTGCCTGCGTACCTGGCCGACCTGTTCGGCACCCAGATGGTCGGCGCGATCCACGGTCGCCTGTTGACCGCATGGGCGGCGGCTGGCGTGCTTGGCCCGGTGTTGGTGAACTACCTGCGTGAGTATCAGCTGAGCATCGGCGTTCCGCGCGCTGCGGCCTACGACATCACCTTGTACATCCTCGCAGGCCTGTTGGTGCTGGGTTTCCTCTGCAACCTGCTGGTGCGCCCGGTGGCCGACAAGTACTTCATGACCGACGCTGAACTGGCTGCCGAACAGGCGCTGGGCCATGACAAAGGCGCCGATGCCAGCACTTCGCTGGAGTGGAAAGCGGCCCCTGGTACTGTGCCGATGGCTGTTGCTGCCTGGCTGGTGGTGGGTATTCCGTTGGCGTGGGGTGTGTGGGTGACCCTGCAGAAGACGGCGGTGTTGTTCCACTAACACCGCAACCCCCTTGTGGGAGGGGGCTTGTTGTGGCGAGGGAGCTTGCTCCCGCTGGGTCGCGAAGCGGCCCCAACCGAGTCACCGCGTTGTTTCAGGCAGATTGCGGTGACTGGCTTTGGGGCTGCTGCGCAGCCCAGCGGGAGCAAGCTCCCTCGCCACATAAGCCTTCCCACGCTTGTATGCACATGTCTATCCCCGACACTCCATCAGTCTTATCCCCTTCGATGTTTCTGTTTAGCGCCCGCGCCCCTATAATGGCTGCCTTTTTCGCCCAATGATTTTGCGGAGCTGGTGATGGCCGAACGTAAGGTATCCGTCGAGCGCGACACTCTGGAAACCCAGATCAAAGCCTCGATCAACCTGGATGGCACCGGAAAGGCCCGATTTGATATCGGTGTACCTTTTCTTGAGCACATGCTGGACCAGATCGCCCGTCACGGGCTGATCGACCTGGATATCGTCAGCAAGGGCGACCTGCATATCGACGACCACCACACGGTGGAAGACGTAGGCATCACCCTCGGCCAGGCGTTTGCCAAGGCCATCGGCGACAAGAAAGGTATCCGTCGCTACGGTCACGCCTATGTCCCGCTGGACGAAGCGCTGTCGCGTGTGGTCATCGACTTCTCCGGCCGCCCAGGCCTGCAGATGCACGTGCCGTACACCCGCGCTACCGTGGGCGGCTTCGATGTCGACCTGTTCCAGGAGTTCTTCCAGGGCTTCGTCAACCACGCACTCGTCAGCCTGCACATCGACAACCTGCGCGGCACCAACACCCACCACCAGATCGAAACCGTGTTCAAGGCTTTCGGCCGCGCACTGCGCATGGCCGTAGAGCTCGATGACCGCATGGCCGGGCAAATGCCCTCGACCAAGGGCGTTCTGTAATGCAGACGGTCGCGGTTATCGATTACGGCATGGGTAACCTGCACTCGGTGGCCAAGGCGCTCGAGCACGTGGGCGCCGGCAAGGTGCTGATCACCAGCGACGCCAATGTGATTCGCGAAGCCGACCGCGTGGTATTCCCCGGCGTCGGCGCGATTCGCGATTGCATGGCCGAGATCCGCCGGCTGGGCTTTGACAGCCTGGTGCGCGAAGTCAGCCAGGACCGCCCGTTCCTCGGCATCTGCGTGGGCATGCAAGCCTTGCTCGACAGCAGTGAAGAGAACGGCGGCGTCGACTGCATCGGCCTGTTCCCTGGCCAGGTGAAGTTCTTCGGCAAAGATTTGCACGAAGACGGCGAGCACTTGAAGGTGCCGCACATGGGTTGGAACGAAGTCAGCCAGACTGTCGAGCACCCTTTGTGGCACGACATCCCTGACCTGGCGCGCTTCTACTTTGTGCACAGCTACTACATCAATGCCGGTAACCCGGGCCAGGTGGTGGGTGGCGGGCATTACGGCGTCGATTTTGCCGCAGCGCTGGCCGACGGTTCGCGCTTTGCCGTGCAGTTCCACCCGGAGAAGAGCCATACCCATGGCCTGCAATTGCTGCAGAACTTCGCCGCGTGGGATGGTCGCTGGTAATGGCCAAGAAGCCTAAGCCGCCGATCTTGAACCTCACGCCCGAACAGGAGCGTGAGGCAACCGACAAGATCAAGCGTTTCATGGAGGACCGTTTCGAGCTTAAGTTAGGCTCGTTCGAGGTCGCCGAGATTCTTGAGCTGTTCACCACCGAAGTGGCGCCGCACTATTACAACAGGGCGATTTTCGACACGCAGACGCTCCTTAAAGAAAGGTTCGAAAGCATCGAAAGCGACTTGTGGTCGCTCGAAAAAAGCAGCTGAAAGCTCCAAGCTTTAAGCTGCAAGAATTGATACGCGTGCTTGCTTGCAGCTTATAGCTTGCAACTTGCAACTCTTTTGACGAAGGAAAAAGCATGCTGATTATCCCCGCTATCGATCTCAAGGACGGCGCTTGTGTACGCCTGCGCCAAGGCCGCATGGAAGACTCCACCGTGTTCTCCGATGACCCGGTGAGCATGGCTGCCAAATGGGTAGAAGGGGGCTGCCGTCGTCTGCATCTGGTGGACTTGAACGGCGCCTTCGAAGGCCAGCCAGTCAATGGCGAAGTGGTTACTGCGATCGCCAAGCGCTACCCGAACCTGCCGATCCAGATCGGCGGCGGCATTCGCTCCCTGGAAACCATCGAGCACTACGTCAAGGCTGGCGTGAGCTACGTGATCATCGGCACCAAGGCCGTGAAAGACCCGGCCTTTGTCGCCGAAGCCTGCCGTGCGTTCCCCGGCAAGGTGATTGTCGGCCTGGACGCCAAAGACGGTTTCGTCGCCACCGATGGCTGGGCTGAAATCAGCACCGTGCAGGTCATCGACCTGGCCAAGCAGTTCGAAGCCGACGGCGTGTCCGCCATCGTTTATACCGATATCGCCAAAGACGGCATGATGCAGGGCTGCAATGTGCCGTTCACCGCAGCGCTGGCCGCCGCGACCAGGATCCCGGTGATCGCCTCCGGTGGCATTCACAACCTGGGCGACATCAAGTCGCTGCTGGACGCCAAGGCGCCCGGCATCATCGGCGCCATCACTGGCCGCGCGATCTACGAAGGTACTCTGGACGTCGCCGAAGCCCAGGCTTACTGCGACGCCTACAACGGCTGAGGACTGACCATGGCGCTGGCCAAACGCATCATCCCTTGCCTGGACGTCGACAACGGTCGCGTGGTCAAGGGCGTCAAGTTCGAGAACATCCGCGACGCCGGTGACCCGGTGGAAATCGCCCGTCGTTACGATGAGCAAGGTGCCGACGAGATTACCTTTCTCGACATCACCGCCAGCGTCGACGGCCGCGACACCACGTTGCATACCGTCGAGCGCATGGCCAGCCAGGTGTTTATCCCGCTGACCGTGGGCGGTGGCGTGCGCACCGTGCAAGACATCCGCAACCTGCTCAACGCCGGTGCAGACAAGGTCTCGATCAACACCGCTGCCGTGTTCAACCCGGAATTCGTCGGCGAAGCTGCGCAGCACTTCGGCTCGCAATGCATCGTGGTCGCCATCGACGCCAAGAAAGTCTCCGGGCCGGGCGAAACCCCGCGCTGGGAGATTTTCACCCACGGCGGTCGCAAGCCTACCGGCCTGGACGCGGTGGAATGGGCGATGAAGATGGAAGCCCTGGGCGCCGGTGAAATCCTGCTGACCAGCATGGACCAGGACGGTATGAAAAACGGCTTCGACCTGGGCGTGACCCGTGCCATCAGCGATGCGCTGGGCATTCCGGTGATCGCCTCCGGCGGCGTTGGCAACCTGCAGCACCTGGCCGACGGCGTGATCGAAGGCCACGCCAGTGCGGTACTGGCTGCGAGCATTTTCCACTTTGGCGAATACACCGTGCCTGAGGCCAAAGCCTATATGGCCGCGCGCGGTATCGTCGTTCGCTAAACGCTGCTGGACACCCTGGCAGGCGCGGGGCACTCTCTGCGCTTGCCATGGATTCCGGTAGCCTTCATGTTCAAGACCCTTCTGCTTGCCCTCGCCAGTACGTCCATTCTGTTGACGGGTTCGGCTCATGCCGAGGAACCGTCCGATGCCTCGTTGGTGTTGCTGACGGAAAACTTCCCGCCCTACAACATGGCGAAAAACGGCAAGAACTTCGCCAAGGAAGAAAACATCGAAGGCATCGCCGTCGATATCGTGCGTGAGACGTTCAAGCGTGCCGGCATTTCCTACAACCTGACTTTGCGTTTTCCTTGGGAGCGAATCTACAAACTCGCCCTGGAAAAACCCGGCTACGGCGTCTTTGTGATGGCGCGCCTGCCGGACCGCGAAGCGCTGTTCAAATGGGTCGGCCCTATCGGCCCGGATGACTGGGTGATGCTGGCCAAGGCCGACAGCAAGATTGAGCTGAAAGACCTTGAACAGGCCCGTCGTTACAAGATCGGCGCCTACAAGGGTGACGCCATTGCGCAGACCCTGGAAAAACAGGGCCTTAAACCGATCGTTGCACTGCGTGACCAGGACAATGCGCAAAAACTGGTGGATGGCCAGATCGACCTGTGGGCCACCGGTGATCCAGCGGGCCGTTATCTGGCCCGCCAGGTGGGGGTGACCCAACTGAAAACCGTGCTGCGCTTCAACAGCGCCCAGTTGTACCTGGCGCTGAACAAAGACGTGCCGGATGAGGTGGTGGCCAAGCTTCAGGCAGCACTCGACCAGTTACGGGGTGAGGGTGGTATCGATCAGATCATGGCCCGTTACCTCTAGTTCGGGCTCTGGTTGAGACGCTTCTACCGTTAGGGGCTGCTCATCAGGCAGCACCTCGGCGTTTGGATAGTCGCTCATGTAGATGTTGTCACCATTGGTATAGCTGGCCGTGCTTGAAACCTGGCTGCCGTCCTGTCGCAGCAGGCGGTATTCGCTTTGGACAAGGTACGCCGCAACGGCTTTTTTCGGCGGAACATAAGTGATGATTTCCAGCGACGACGCCTGGTTCCAGCCTTTAGCTGAGCGCTGCGTGTGTGTGAAGTCGCGATCCAGGTGCGCCGAAAAACTCAATTCAAAGACGTGTTCGCCCACCGGCCACTCTTTGCCCATACCGATGCTGGTGTTGGCCGCCAGTGCCTTGGCAGTCCCTTCTACTTCACCTTTGGCGGCCGTCCACATGAATGGCTGGCTGGTAGCCTCAATGTTGTGCCCGAAACCGACACACAGGTGGCGGTCCGTGCGCTCCAGGCGGTAGATGGGCGATGCCTGAAACTGTTCGATCACAGCCAACTCCGGGTCTTTGACACAGAACCATGGCAGCTCGCACACCTGAGGCGCGTGGACGGACTCATCATTGCCAGGGCTTTCGTACCCACTGAGCGCGGGTGGCGGCGGCAGGTCGTGCAACTGCGCTGTCAATGTCAGGCGCAGTGAATAGGCCTCAAGGCTTGGCCTGGCATAACTGCCATTGCCGATGAAGGTGCCGGGCGCGAGGTATATTTCGCCCGCAGGTGCATGGGGAGGTGTCACCGACCAGAGGCTCAAGTCGTTTGCGGCGCCGCTGCCTTTATCGTCCCAGATCAATTCGCCCGCTTGAGCGGCCATCACCAGGTCTTTTCGCACGCACCGCACGGCATGGCGTGAGGGTTTGTCGTAGTCCACGCCGTACACCAGCCCCATCGCCACATAGCCCTCTGGCGGCAGCGGGCGCCAGATGGACGCATTGCCCAGCGCTCCTGAGCCTTCATCCTGCCACACCAACTGATAATCGACTGGCGCACGCAGGGCCGTGCCGTCGACGTTGTTCACGTCGCTGACGACGGCGACAACGTTGCCGTAGTTGATATTACGATAGTGGTTGACCGCAATATCACCCAAAGTAAAAAACGGTCTCAGGGCATCGGAGGCGGTGCTCGGCCGCCAGAGGCCGACGGCCTTATGCGCGCCCGAACCCTTGTCGTTCCACAGCGGCAGAAACTCGCTGGTAAAGCTGATGAGCAGGTCATTGAATTGCAGAGGCTTCATGGAGGGCTCTCCAGTTGATGGGAGCATCAACTATCGAGCAGGACAGTCGGTACCGAGCGGTAACTATCTACGCGCCGGCAGATACGTACCGTTTTTGCCGTGTGCCGCCATGGCCTGGTTGCTGCGCACACTGATCATCAACTTGATATCAATCCAGTCGATGCCCTGCGCCTTGAGCTTGGGCAACTCACGCTCCAGCACTGCCAGGGTCTGTGGATAAGGGTGGCCGATCATTACCACCGAGCCTTGTTTGTGGGCCAGCTTGATCGCGGTTTGCAGTTGCGTGCCAATCGCCGCTTCGGTGCGTTCGTCATCCAGGAACACATCCCGCGATACATGTGCCAGGCCGATCTTCTGCGCCTCGGCGGCGGCGACGGTCTGCGCGCTGGTGCGGCTGTCGACAAAGAACTTGTTGCGCCGTTGCAGTTCGGCCATCAGCCACGCCATCGCGGCTGGCTGGGCGGTCATGCGGCTGCCCATATGGTTGTTGATGCCAGCGGTGTAGGGCACAGCCTTGAACGCGGCGTCGAGGCGCTTGCCGAGTTCTTCGATGGGCAGCTCGGGGTGCCAGGCGAACGGGCCGGTGGCCGGGTCCATGGGCATGTGCAGGATCACGATCTTGCCGGCCTTGTGCGCTTCACGGGCGAATTCGGCGGCGTGGGGCGTGTCGGGCATGATCGCCGTGGTTACCGGCCCAGGCAGGGCCAGCACGCGACGGTCCCGGGGCAGGTTTTGCCCCAGGTCGTCGATGATGAGGGTCAGGTAGGCTTTTTGCGGCTCGCCGGCAGGCGTCGCGTGGGCGACGCCGGCCAGGCTGCACAGCAGAGCGATGATCAGGGCAAAACGCATATCAACGGCTGCGCGTAATGCTCAGGCCTTTAAGCAGGCTCAGTGCCTGGGCCAGTTGATAGTCGTCGTCCTGCGGCATCGGCTTGGCTTTGGTGGTGCTGCCGGTCGGCTGATCGGCACCGCCGTTGCCATTGCCCAAGTGGCCTTGCAGGTCGGCCTCTTTGTAGTACTCGCTGTCGACCTCGTTGGTGATCTTGGCCCGGCGCACCTCGATGTCCGGCACGATGCCCTGGGCCTGGATCGAGCGACCATTCGGCGTGTAGTACAGCGCCGTGGTGATCTTCAGTGCGCGATCGTTGTTCAGCGGCAATACGGTTTGCACCGAGCCTTTGCCGAAGCTGGTGGTGCCCATCAGCACGCCGCGCTTCTGGTCTTGCAGGGCACCGGCGACAATTTCCGACGCCGAAGCGCTGCCGCCGTTGATCAGCACGGCCAATGGCACGCCCTCGCTCAGGTCGTTGCCGGTGGCCGAGAAGCGCAACTCGGAGTTGGCGATACGGCCTTTGGTGTAGACGATCAGGCCTTTGGTGATGAAGTGGTCGACCACTTCCACCGCCGACTGCAGCACGCCGCCTGGGTTGTTACGCAGGTCGAGCACGATACCGTTGAGCTTTTTGCCGTTGTCTTTGCGCAGCTTGGCCAGGGCCTTGGCCACTTCGTCGCCGGTCTTGACCTGGAACTGGGTGATACGGATGTAACCGTAGCCCGACTCCAGCAGCTGGCTCTTCACGCTCTTGACCGTGATGGTCGCGCGGGCCAGGGTCACGTCAAACGGGTTGCCGCCGTCGCGCACCAGGGTCAGGGTGATTTTCTGGCCGAGTTTGCCGCGCATCTTGTCGACGGCTTCGGTCATGGTCTGGCCACGGGTCGGCTGGCCGTTGATCTTCACGATCAAGTCGCCGGCCTGAATGCCCGCCTTGGACGCCGGCGTGTCATCGATCGGCGAGACCACTTTGATCTGGCCATCTTCGGAGCCGACTTCGATGCCCAGGCCGCCGAACTCACCGCTGGTGCTTTCCTGCAGCTCGGCAAAGTCTTCCGGCCCCAGGTAAGCGGAGTGCGGGTCGAGGTTGCTGAGCATGCCCTTTATGGCATTTTCCAGCAGGGTCTTGTCGTCTACGGGTTCGACATAGGCTGCCTTGATCCGGTCCATGACCTCGGCAAAGGTACGCAGCTCGTCCAGCGGCAGCGGCGCCTTGGTGGTCGCGGCCGTGGCGGCAGGTGCCGCCGTTGCGGCCTGGTCGGCAAAAGCCAGAGGCGCGCCGATCACCAGGGCGATCGTCAGGGCCAGCGAAGTGAGGCGGGACAAATGCAGCATGTCGAACGAACTCCTAATGTAGGTGCAGCCCTATCCTTGGGAACGGCACCATTGTGCAGGGTCGCTCGGGCGGCCCTGCTGACGAATAGCGAAGTACAGCGCCGGGGTGTCCTGGCCACCACTGTTACCGACAGTGGAGATGGATTCACCGGCTTTTACAACATCACCTGCCGACTTGAGTAATGTCTGATTGTGGCCATAAAGGCTCAAGTAGCCATTCCCGTGGTCAAGAATCACCAACAAACCGGCGCCGCGCAGCCAATCGGCAAATACCACACGGCCACCATGAACAGCGTGGACCTGGCTGCCGGCAGCGGCGCTGATCATCACCCCATCCCACTTGGCGCGGGTGTCATCGCCACGGGTTTCACCAAAGCGTGCCAGTAATCGACCATCAACTGGCCATGGAAGTTTGCCGCGCGCAGAAGCAAAAGGGCCGCCGAAATTCTCGCCGGAGCTGGAAACCAGCGGCCCAGGCGCTGCACGCGCCGGTTTACGCGGCGCCGGCGCGTCAGTGGTGGCGGCCAGCTCGGCTTCACGCTGGCGCTTTTTTTCCGCTTCCTGCTGGGCAATCAGCGCTTTTTGCCGCGCTTCTTCGGCCTCACGTGCCTGGCGCGCCAGGGTTTCTTCGATGGTTTTGAGTACTTTGCCCAGGTCAGCCTGGTCTTGCTCGCGGGCCTGGAGCTTGGCGTCGCGGGCCTTCACGTCATCGTTGAGCTTGGCCAGGGCTTGCTGGCGCTCTTTGCGCACCTTGTCCAACTGCTCGCGCTGGGTGTCGAGGGCGGTTTTCTGATCCATCAGTTGCGACTGCTGGTCGGCGATTTCCTGCTCGACATTGGCCAACTGGCGCAGGGTTTCATTAAAACCCTTCAATTGCGCCAGGCGCGCCTTGCTCAGATAGTCGTAGTAGGTGAGGGTGCGGGCGAATTTCTCGGGGTTCTGCTGGTTGAGCAGCAGCTTGAGGTATTCCTGGCGGCCGCTCTGGTAGGCGGCGCGTGCCTGGATCGCGATCAGGCGTTGCTGTTCAACGCGTGCGCTCTGGAGTTTTTTTTTCTCAGCGTCGAGTCGCTCCAGTTCCGACTCGCTCTTCTTTAATTCTTTTTGTAGCTCCTGGACTTGCTTCTCGAGCTTGCCCATCTCGGTTTCCGTGCCGCGCAGGTCTTTCTGCACCCCGGACTTTTCTTCCTGGAGCTTGCCGAGCAGCTTTTTCAGCTCGGTAATGTCCTGACGCGTAGCGTCCAACTGTTGTTGGGTTTGTGCGCGCTCATCGGCAAACGCCGGTTGGAGCAAGCAGACTAGAGCGAGGGTAATCAAGGCGCGAAGCATAGAGGCGGGCGACACCAGGGAAAGGGACGGCCTAGTATGCCCGCCAAGCGCCGCAAAAAAAACGCCCAATTCGGACTGGAAGGCAAGATAGGTGCCGAGTGGCGGTGGTATGGCAAAAAGACATGTATGAAAACGCCACAAACCAATGTGGGAGCGGGCTTGCTCGCGAATACGGTGGGTCAGTCGCTGAAGATGTCGACTGAACTTCCGCATTCGCGAGCAAGCCCGCTCCCACACTGGTTTTGTGGTGATGCTGGAATCAGACCAGAATCGAAGTACCGGTCATCTCTTTCGGCTTCTCCAGCCCCATCAGCTTCAGCATGGTCGGCGCCACGTCCGCCAGCACGCCGCCTTCGCGCACTTTAAGGTCGCGTTTGCCGACGTAGATGAATGGCACCGGCTCGGTGGTGTGCGCGGTATGGGCCTGGCCGGTGGATTCGTCGGACATCTGCTCGCAGTTGCCGTGGTCGGCGGTGATCAGCGCTTCGCCGCCGACTTTCTCCAGGGCGTCGACGATACGGCCGACGCACAGGTCCAGGCATTCCACGGCTTTAACGGCCGCTTCCAGGTTGCCGCTGTGGCCGACCATGTCGCCGTTGGCGTAGTTGACCACGATCACGTCGTAACGCTGGTGTTCGATGGCATCGACGATCTTGTCGGTAACTTCCGGCGCGCTCATTTCCGGCTGCAGGTCGTAGGTAGCGACTTTTGGCGACGGGATCAGAATGCGTTCTTCACCCGGGAACGGCTCTTCGCGGCCACCGGAGAAGAAGAAGGTCACGTGGGCGTATTTTTCGGTTTCGGCAATGCGCAGCTGGGTCTTGCCGTTTTTCGCCAAATAGTCGCCCAGCACGTTTTCCAGGCTGCCCGGCGCGAATGCCGAAGGGGCCGGGATGTTAGCGGCGTATTGGGTGAGCATTACGAACTCGGCTTTCGGCTGGCGTGCGCGCTCGAAATCCTTGAAACCGGCGTCAACGAATACGTGGCTCAGTTCACGGGCACGGTCGGCGCGGAAGTTCATGAACACCAGGGCATCGCCGTCTTCGACTTTGACCGGCTCGCCAATGGTGGTGGCTTTGACGAACTCGTCGCTCTCGCCACGCGCATAGGCAGCTTCGAGGCCTTCCTGGGCGGTGGCGGCGTGGAATTCGCCCTGGCCTTCAGCGATCAGGTTGTAAGCCTGGGCCACACGGTCCCAACGGTTGTCACGGTCCATGGCGAAGTAACGGCCAACCAGGCTGGCGATGCGGCCTTTGCCGAGGGCGGCGAAGGTGGCGTCGAGCAGTTCGATGGACGATTGCGCGCTTTTTGGCGGCGTATCGCGGCCATCGAGGAAGGCGTGCAGGTAGATCTTGTCGGCGCCGCGCTTGAAGGCCAGTTCGGCCATGGCGACCAGGTGATCCTGGTGGCTGTGAACGCCGCCGTCGGACAGCAGGCCCATGAAGTGCACGGCCTTACCGGCGGCTACGGCTTTATCTACCGCCGCGCAGATGGTCGGGTTCTCGAAGAATTCGCCATCGCGGATCGCTTTGGTCACGCGGGTGAAGTCCTGGTATACCACTCGTCCGGCGCCGAGGTTCATGTGGCCAACTTCCGAGTTGCCCATCTGGCCGTCCGGCAAGCCTACATCCATGCCTGAGCCGGAGATCAGGCCGTTGGGCACGGTGGCGGTCAGGCGGTCGAGTACCGGCTTCTTGGCCGAGTACACGGCGTTGTCGTGGTGGCTTTCACTGTGTCCGAAGCCATCGAGAATTATCAGGACCAAAGGTTTAGGCGTAGTAGTCATAGATCCTCTCGCGGCGTTAATAAAGGAAGACAATTGAAAAGGGAGTCGCAGTTTAAAGCGAAGTTCCGACCACGTCACCGCTTTACGGGGGTTGGCCGCCCCTGACGGCTGTGTATACTTACCGCCATTTTAACGCCCTGGAACCTCCTTGATGGTTGATCACCTGATTGCATTTGCCACTGCCCACTACCTGCTCGCGGGTGCCTTCGTCATCCTGCTGGCGCTGCTGATCGCTCATGAAATGAGCCGCGGTGGCCGCAGCCTGAGCACGTCGGAGCTGACCGCACTGGTCAACAAGGATGAGGCCGTTGTCGTGGATATCCGCCCGGCCAAGGATTTTGCCGCCGGCCACATCGTTGGCGCCCTGAACATCCCGCAAGACAAGCTGATCGCGCGCTTGCCCGAGCTGGAAAAACACAAGGCCAAGACCATTATTCTGGTCGACGCCCAAGGCCAGCACGCCGGCACCCACGCCCGCGAGATGCTCAAGGCCGGTTTCACTGCCGCCAAACTGTCTGGCGGTATCGGCAGCTGGAAGGCCGATAACCTGCCGCTGGTGAAGTGATATGAGCCAGGTTGTCGTTTACTCCAGCGATTATTGCCCTTACTGCATGCGGGCCAAGGCCCTGCTTGAGAAGAAGGGTGTCGCTTTCGAAGAGATCAAGGTCGACGGCAAACCCCAAGTGCGCGCCGAAATGACCAAGAAAGCGGGACGCACGTCCGTGCCGCAGATCTGGATCGGCGACAAGCATGTCGGTGGGTGCGATGACCTGTTCGCTCTGGAGCGCGCCGGTAAACTCGATGCGCTGCTGCTCGTCTGACTCCTAAACCCTAAAAGACCCCAAGATCAAGAAGGATCTGCGATGACTGACCAACAGAACACCGAAGCAGCAGAAGCTCAAGGCCCACAGTTTTCGCTGCAGCGGATCTACGTGCGTGACCTGTCGTTCGAAGCGCCGAAAAGCCCGGCCATCTTCCGTCAGGAATGGACCCCAAGCGTTGCACTGGACCTGAACACTCGTCAAAAAGCCTTGGAAGGCGACTTCCACGAAGTCGTGCTGACCTTGTCCGTTACTGTTAAGAACGGCGAAGAAGTAGCCTTCATCGCTGAAGTGCAACAGGCTGGTATTTTCCTGATCCAGGGCCTGGACGAAGCGTCCATGAGCCACACCCTGGGCGCGTTCTGCCCGAACATCCTGTTCCCGTATGCCCGTGAGACCCTGGACAGCCTGGTTACCCGTGGCTCGTTCCCTGCGCTGATGCTGGCGCCGGTGAACTTCGATGCCCTGTACGCGCAAGAACTGCAGCGCATGCAACAGGAAGGTTCGTCGACTGTTCAATAAGCTGTTCTGAGCAACGACACCGATCAAATGTGGGAGCGGGCTTGTGTGGGAGCTGGCTTGCCTGCGATAGCATCACCTCAGTATCACTGATACACCGAGGTGACTGCATCGCAGGCAAGCCAGCTCCCACAGAGGTCTCCTCCCACATTTTGTTTATGTGTTATTTAAAGCCGAGTTGCCGCCAGCCTTCATAGACGGCAACGGCCACGGTGTTGGACAGGTTCAAGCTGCGGCAACCCTCGCGCATCGGCAAACGCAGGCGATGGCCATCGGGCAGGGCATCAAGCACCTCCGCCGGCAGGCCACGGCTTTCCGGGCCGAACAGGAAGGCGTCGCCTTCGGCAAAGCTGGCATCATGAAACGGCCGCGAGCCCTTGGTGGTGAACGCGAACAGCCGTGGGTGGCCCAGGCTTTCCAGGCAGCTGGCGAGGTCGGCGTGGCGCTTTAGCGTGGCGTACTCGTGGTAGTCCAGCCCGGCGCGGCGCAGGCGCTTGTCGTCCATGTCAAAGCCCAGCGGCTCGATCAAATGCAGGTGGCAGCCACTGTTGGCGCACAGCCTGATAACGTTGCCGGTATTCGGCGGAATTTCTGGTTGAAAAAGGATGACGTGAAACATGCACGGCTCCGAAGGCAAAGATGCGCTGCATTCTACCCCTGAAGACGACCCAAGGCCGAAGCTATTGCCACGGGTGATGGGCTCTTTGGCGATTGTTGGGCTGATGGTGGGCCTGATGATCGGCCGCCTGACCACGCCCGATCCGGTCGAGCTGCAGCAGCTGGAAACAGCGGCAGACGGCGTGGTGGTGTGGTTCAACAGCGAGCCCAAGCTGCACGGCGAACACGTCGACGGCACCGTGGCATTGCTGTTTGACGCGCAAGGCAAGGCTGCCAGCGGGCAACTCAAGGTCAATGACAAGGACGTGAACTGGCGCATCCGCAAGACCGATGGCGGCTTGCTGCTGAGCCTGGTGGCGGCTCGGCCGTTGCGCGGGGAGTGGAAAGGCGAGAAGGCCGAAGGCCGCTGGCGGCTGCAGATCCATCTGCGCGAGGAATAAAAGAGGGAATCCCCGGCCTGCCTGTACCAAGGTTCCCAAAACGGGCTGGGGCTATGGGCGCTGTGCCGCATAAGCCCCGGGTGTAAAGAAGGGAGTTCCCGGCCTGCCTGTACCAGGGCTCCCAAAACGGGGTGAAGCCAAAGGCTTCGGTGTTAAAGAGGGAATCCCCGGCCTGCCTGTACCGAGGTTCCCGAAACGGGTGTGGGGCGCGACGCGATCCGCATCAAGCACCCCGGGTGTAAAGAGGGGATTCTCGGCCTGCCTGTACCAAGGTCCCCGAAACTGGGTGATGTAAGGGTTATTGCAGGGCGCGTGCCAGAATTTGCAATGTGTGCCAAAAAATTACGCCAGAAAGCGCAAAGCCCCGGAATACGGGGCTTTGCTGTTTTTGGGATTTAATGCTTTCTTAATTCGGCGGGTGTTTCAGGCGTGTGGGATGTGCGCGATGCTAGTTCATGGTGCATTGAAGCGGTGCACAGTCCTGGAACTTTGTGGAGATCCAAATGTGGGAGCGGGCTTGCTCGCGAAGGCGCCGGATCAGTCGATACACCTGTTGACTGACACACCGCTTTCGCGAGCAAGCCCGCTCCCACATTAGATCTTCAGTGGATGGAAGGGCTGTGCTTAGCCCTCATCACCCTCGTCATCATCCCCACCATCGACCTTCATCCCCAGCTCCTTGATCTTGCGCGTCAAGGTATTGCGGCCCCAGCCCAGCAACACCGCGGCATCGCGGCGGCGGCCGGCGGTGTGCTTCAGGGCGGTTTCGATCATGATGCGCTCGAACGCCGGCACGGCGCTGTCCAGCAGGTTAGACTGGCCGCGTGCCAGGGCCTGGTCGGCCCATTGGCGCAACGCTTGCTCCCAGTTGGTCACCGGTGCCGAATCCTGCGGCAGGCTCAACAGCTCTGGCGGCAGGTCGCTGATGTGTACTTCGCGCCCGGACGCCATCACCGTGATCCAGCGGCAAGTGTTCTCCAGCTGGCGCACGTTGCCCGGCCATGGCAGGTTCTTGAGGTATTCCTCGGTCTCGCTTTTGAGCAGCTTCGGCTCTACCGCCAATTCTTGCGCGGCGCGGCTGAGGAAGTGACGGGCCAGGGTTGGGATGTCTTCGCGGCGATCCGACATTCGTGGGATATGGATGCGAATTACGTTAAGACGGTGAAACAAGTCCTCACGGAATTTGCCCGCGTGTACCAGTGTTTCGAGGTTCTGGTGCGTCGCCGCAATAATGCGCACATCAACCTTGACCGGCGTGTGCCCGCCGACGCGATAGAACTCACCATCGGCCAATACACGCAGCAAGCGTGTCTGGGTATCCGCTGGCATATCGCCGATTTCATCCAAAAACAGCGTGCCGCCGTCGGCCTGTTCAAAGCGCCCACGACGCAGGTTGGCCGCGCCGGTGAACGCGCCTTTTTCATGGCCGAACAGCTCGGACTCCATCAAGTCCTTGGGAATCGCCGCCATGTTCAGCGCGATAAACGGCGAAGCCGCCCGTGGGCTGTGACGGTGCAGCGCATGAGCGACAAGCTCTTTGCCGGTGCCCGACTCGCCGTTGATCAACACGGTGATGTTGGAGTGGCTCAAACGCCCGATGGCGCGAAACACTTCCTGCATCGCCGGTGCTTCACCGATGATTTCCGGGGTGCGGGTCAGGGCCGGCGGGGCTTCCTGGCTTTGTTGTTCCTGGGCGTGCTGGTTGGCGCGCTTGACCAGCGCCACGGCCTCGTCCACGTCGAACGGTTTGGGCAGGTATTCAAAGGCACCGCCCTGGTAGGACGCGACAGCGCTGTCCAGGTCCGAGTGCGCGGTCATGATGATCACCGGCAAACGCGGGTGCTGCTCGCGGATGCGCGCCAGCAAGTCCAGGCCACTGGCGCCGGGCATGCGGATATCGGAGATGATCACGTCCGGCTGCTGGCGAGCCAGGCGGCTCATCACCCCGTCGGCGCTGTCGAAGCTCTGGGTGGTCATGCCTTCCTGTTGCAAGGCTTTCTCGAGGACCCAGCGGATAGAACGGTCGTCGTCGACGATCCAGACAGTTTCACTACGGCTCATGTCGTGGGGGCTCCTTGTTCCAATGGCAGGAAGATCGAGAACGTGGTGTGGCCGGGATGGCTCTCACATTCGATCAGGCCCTGGTGCTGGCTGATGATGTTCTGGGTAATGGCCAGGCCCAGCCCGGTACCGTCCGGGCGGCCGCTGACCATGGGAAAGAAGATGGTTTCCTGCAGTTCGGCAGGAATGCCTGGGCCGTTGTCGATGATCTCGACTTTGGTGACCAGCCGATGGCGCACATGGCCGATGGTGAACTGGCGCAGGGCGCGCGTGCGCAGGCTGATGCGGCCCAGGCGCAGCTCGTTCTGGCTGCTGATGGCCTGCATGGCGTTGCGCACAATATTGAGCACCGCCTGAATCATCTGCTCGCGGTCGATCAACACATCGGGAATGCTTGGGTCGTAGTCGCGCACCAGGGTGATGCAGCCTTGGCTTTCGGCCTCGACCAACTGGCAAACGCGCTCCAGCACTTCGTGCACGTTGGTCATCGCCAGGGACGGCAACTTGTTGGAGCCGAGCATGCGGTCCACCAGGTTACGCAGGCGGTCGGCCTCCTCGATGATGACGTTGGTGTAGTCCTTGAGGTGTTCCTCCGGCAGCTCACGGGCCAGCAACTGCGCCGCGCCGCGAATGCCGCCGAGGGGGTTTTTGATCTCGTGGGCCAGGCCGCGCACCAGCATTTTGCTGGTTTCCTGTTTGGACAGTTGCGCTTCTTCTTTGGTGATGCGCAGCAGACGGTCGCGTGGGTGTACTTCGAGCAACAGCAGGGTCGCGCCGTTGCTCAGGATCGGGGTCACGGCGTAGTCGACGGTCAGGGTCTGGCCAGTGAGGGCGGTGAGCATCGCTTCGCGCTTGGTAAACGGGTGCGCCTGCTCCACGGCCTGGCGTAACGAACTCAAGGCCTCGGCCGACTCGGTGAACAATTCGCTGATGAACTGCCCATGGCTGCGCTGGCCACTGATGGCCAGGAGCATCTCCGCCGCCGGGTTCATGTACTCAAGGCGCAAGTCGTCATTGAGCAGGATGGTCGCGGTGGTCAGGTTGTCGAGTAACAAACGGTGCAGTGCATCGCTGATGGTCATCGGGACCTCTTTTGGAGCAAGGCGCGGGCTTGAGGCACACGCTGATACAAGGAAAATGCAAAAACCAAACCAAGGCTCCGAAAAGAAGCGTTAAACGCCTGAAATAAGGGTTTTAGGCGCGAAACTGTGGCGTTCTGCCAGCTTGATCGAGAAGAATCGAACCAAAATGGGCTGGAGGGGTGGGAAGTGTGCAGGCTATCGCACCAATATAGTGCGGTTTTGGAAAGTTTGTTCAGGAAGGCGCGGAAGGTGCATCTGAATGCGCCCAATCCAAATGTGGGAGCGGGCTTGCTCGCGAAGGCGGTGTGTCAGTTAACATATGTATCGACTGATTCGCCGCCTTCGCGAGCAAGCC
>NZ_CBFHAZ010000083.1:0-28107 GCF_965653655.1 Pseudomonas onubensis
CGAATGCGGTGGGTCAGCCACACCTGTGCTGACTGACACTACGCTTTCGCGAGCAAGCCCGCTCCCACATTTTTGACTGCGTTTAAGCCATTGCCTTGGCGTGTTTCAGGCACTCGATTGAGCATGGCGGCCGACCCTTATGAGGTCCCATAGAGTTGGATTAGTCTATTCACTAATTCGATATACCTTTTTTGGGCCTCAATTTGTGACGTACCTTTTAGCTTGCTCCAGGCATCCCATTTAGCTATTGCTGGACGATCAAAAATGCCAGGCTTTGCAGAGTTATTGTCGCCCACTGTGGATTGTTTGAGTAACCCATACAGTTCAATAAGTTCATCGTTGGTTGGTTGAGCTAATAATTTTTTGAGCCCTTCCACCGCTAAGTCGAAATCTGTATTGTTCATGGCGCCTCCAAGGTATTGAACCAGGTCAGGTTTGCGCTTCAAATAGTAAGTGCCAGATAAAAACAATACGCCTGTCATAAATGACAGTTGTCAATACCTGTTCGCTATAAGCACCACGCTCAATGGCGCTGTTTTATTCGCGCAACCTCGCCTCATCCCACAAACCGAAACCCACCCGACAATTTATCCTTCAAATACCCCACCAACGCACTCACCGACTTGGGCACATGCGGCGAATACGGGCGGATCAAGTAAATCTCATCGGCAAACGCGCCCTTGAGCGTCCAGCCCTTGAGCACTTGCACCAATTTGCCGCTGGCCAGCGCCGCCTGTGCGCTGAAATCCGGGAGCAGGGCGATGCCCAGGTGGTTGAGCGCCGAGTCGCGCAGGGCTTCGCTGTTGTTGGTGGAAAAGCTGCCGGCGATGGGCACGGTGGTGCGTTCGACTGTTTTGCCGCCGCGCTCGAATGTCCAGGCCGGCTGATCGGCGCCGCGTGGGTAGTAGAGGCAGTTGTGGGCGCTGAGGTCGGCAGGCTCGCTGGGTTCGCCGTGGCGTTGCAGGTAGTCCTGGGTGGCGACCAGCACCGAGCCGGTGTCGCACAACTTCCAGGCCACATGGGTCTCGGGCACCTGGAAGCCATGACGCACCGCCAGATCGTAACCTTCGGCTGCCAGTGAACTCAGGGCATCCGACACGTCCAGCTGAATGCGCACTTGCGGGTACAGCTGTAAAAATTCCGACAGATGCGGCACCAATTGCTGCCGCGCAAACGCCACCGGCGCTGTGAGGCGCACCAGCCCGCGAATCTCACCGGCCGAGTCACGCACCGACGAGAAGCTGCGGGCGATATGTTCGTAAGCACTGCGCACTTCGCGGGTCAACGACAGCCCCGCATCGGTGAGCCGCACACTGCGCGTGGTGCGGGTAACCAGGCGGGTGCCGGTGGCCTTTTCCAGGTCCGAGATGCGCTGGCTGACCGCCGACTTGCTCACCCCCAGGCGCGCTGCGGCGGCGGTGTAGGTGCCTTGTTCTTCCAGCACCGACAACCAGTGAATATGGGTCCACAGCCCTTCGATCTCGGATTTTTCCATGGCGCTATTGTTCGCTCACAAGGACAACAAGTTCTGGATTCTGCTCTGGTTTGGAACAAACTGAAAGCCTATCGTGTGCCTCAACGCTACCCACCAGGGATCACCTGCCATGACCAGCACGATCGAGCACTACATCAACGACCAGCGCGTGAGCCGCGATGATCGCTATCAGGACGTCTACAACCCAGCCACCGGCGAAATCACCGGCCGCGTGGCCCTGGCCAGCCGCCAGACCGTTGGTGAAGCCGTCGCCGCTGCCCAGGCCGCGTTCGCCGGTTGGGCCGACACACCGCCAATCCGCCGCGCTCGCGTGTTGTTCGAGTACCTGCACTTGCTGCGTGAACGCAAGGACGACCTGGCGCGCATCATCGTCGCCGAGCACGGCAAAGTCTTCACCGATGCCCAGGGCGAAGTCGACCGTGGCATCGATATTCTGGAATTCGCCTGCGGCATTCCCAACCTGCTCAAGGGCGAGCATTCCGACCAGGTTTCCCGTGGCATGGACAACTGGACGATGCGCCAGCCCTTGGGTGTGGTGGCGGGCGTTACGCCGTTCAACTTCCCGGTGATGGTGCCGATGTGGATGTACCCGATCGCCATCGCGGCGGGCAACACCTTCATCCTCAAGCCAAGCCCGACCGACCCGAGCGCCTCGTTGTTCATGGCCGAGCTGCTGCGTGAAGCCGGCCTGCCCAAAGGCGTGTTCAACGTGGTGCAGGGCGACAAGGAATCGGTGGATGCACTGCTCGAACACCCGGACGTCAAGGCCATGAGCTTTGTCGGCTCCACGCCGATTGCGCAATACATCTACGAGACCGGCGCGCGCAACGGCAAGCGCGTACAAGGCCTGGGCGGCGCGAAAAACCACATGGTGGTGATGCCCGACGCCGATATCGAAAAAACCGTGGATGCGCTGATGGGCGCCGCCTACGGCAGTGCCGGCGAGCGCTGCATGGCGATTTCCGTCGCCGTGTTGGTCGGTGATGTGGGTGACAAAGTCATCGCTTCGTTGACCGAGCGCGCCAAGCACCTGCGCATCACCGACGGCCGCGATTTGAAGGCCGAAATGGGCCCGATCGTGTCCCGCGCTGCGCTGGAGCGCATCAGCGGCTACATCGAACAAGGTGTACAAGCCGGCGCGCAACTGCTGCTCGATGGGCGTGACTATGTGCCGACCGAGGCTGGCTTGGAAAACGGCTTCTGGCTCGGCGCAACCTTGTTCGACCACGTGACGAAAGACATGAGCATCTACCGCGAAGAAATCTTCGGCCCAGTGTTGGCCTGCGTGCGCGTGAATGACTTTGCCGAGGCAATCAAGCTGGTTAACGACCACGAGTTCGGCAACGGCGTCAGCTGCTTTACTCGCGACGGCAACATCGCCCGTGAGTTTGCCCGACGTATCGAAGTAGGCATGGTCGGCATCAACGTGCCGATTCCGGTACCGATGGCCTGGCACGGCTTTGGTGGCTGGAAGAAGAGTCTGTTTGGCGACATGCATGCCTACGGCACCGAAGGTGTGCGTTTTTACACCAAACAGAAGTCCATCATGCAGCGCTGGTCGGAGAGCATCGAGCAGGGCGCGGAGTTTGCGATGCCGGTGTCCAAGTAACTTATTAGGTGCACCGTAGGCCCAATGTGGGAGCGGGCTTGCTCGCGAAGGCGTCGTGCCAGTCAACTCATAGGTGACTGACCCACCGTATTCGCGAGCAAGCCCGCTCCCACATGTTTTTTGACCGTGCGGGGGAATGATCTAACCTGTCAGCGCCTGCCCGCCCGCGTACTCACATCCACCCACACCGCCAGCACCAGAATGCTGCCCTTCACAATCATCTGCCAATAGCTGTCCACATCCAGCATCGACATGCCGTTATCCAGGCTGGTAATCACCAGCGCCCCGAGCAACGCGCCATACACCGTCCCCGAGCCGCCGCGCATGGAGGTGCCGCCGATAAAACACGCGGCAATCGCATCCAGTTCGCCCATATTGCCCGCCGACGGTGAGCCGGCAGCCAGGCGTGCGGTGTTGACCAGGCCGGCGAGGGCGCACATCACGCCCATGATGCCGAAGATCCACAGTTTTACCGCCTGCACGTTGATGCCCGACAGGCGTGTGGCTTCCATATTGCTGCCCACTGCGTAAACGCGGCGGCCGAACACGGTCTGGCTGGTGACGTAGCTGAACACGCCGAGCAGCACCAGCAACAGCAGCACCGGCACGGGAATGCCGTCGTAACTGTTGAGGGTGGTCACGAACCCGGCCAGCACTGCGCCAATCACGGCAACCCGTAACAGGTCGCGCATCAACGAATGCGCTGCCAGGCCATGCAATGCGCGGTTGCGCCGTTGTTTCCAGGTGAGGAACAGAGTCAGCGCAAACAGCGCCACGCCCAGCCCCACGCCGACGGCATGCGGCAAATACCCCTGGCCCACATACACCAGTGACGGCGACACCGGCGCAATGGTGGTGCCGCCGGTAATACCAAGCAAAATTCCGCGAAACGCCAACATGCCGCCCAGGCCGACAATGAACGAGGGGATGCGCAGGTAGGCGGTCATGTAGCCGTTGGCCAGGCCGATCATCAAGCCGCACAGCGCCACCAGGCTCAGGTTGGCGAGCAGCGGAATGTGATACACCACGTCCAGAATCGCCGCCAGCCCGCCCAACAGCCCCAGCAGTGAACCCACCGACAAATCGATCTCGCCGCTGATGATCACCAGCACCATGCCGCACGCCAGGATCCCGGTGATCGACATCTGCCGCAGCAGGTTGGACAGGTTGCGCGGCGTGAGGAAACCGCCCTCGGTCTGCCAACTGAAAAACACCCAGATGATTGCCACGGCAATCACCAGGGCGAGCATTTTGTAGCGGGTAAAAAGGTGTTTGACCTGGTTCATCTACGCGGTTTTCCCATTCTTATTGCGTTGGCTGAGCGCGGCGGCGAGTACCTGTTCCTGGGTGAGCCCTTCATTGATGAAATCACCGCGCAACTGGCCGTCGCCAATCACCAGCACGCGGTTGGAAACCCCCAGCACTTCGGCCAACTCCGAAGAGACCATGATGATCGACACACCCTCGGCGGCCAGCGCGCCCATCAGTTTGTAGATCTCATACTTGGCGCCCACATCCACGCCGCGTGTGGGCTCGTCGAGGATCAGCACCCGGGGCTTGGCCATGAGCATTTTCGCCAACACGGCCTTTTGCTGGTTACCGCCGGACAGGCTGGTGATTGGCAAAAACGGGCTGGCGGTCTTGAGGTGCAGGCGTGCGATTTGCTGGTCGATGCTGCCAAGCTCGGCTTCGGCGTCGATGCGGGTCATATGCGCATAGCGGTCGAGCACCGCCAGGGTGATGTTCTGGCCCACGCCGAAGTCGGGGATGATGCCTTGGCGCTTGCGGTCTTCGGGCACCATGCACAGCCCGGCGCGGATCGATTTGAGCGGCGTGCGCGTGTCGATCAGTTGCCCGTCGAGCCACACCTCGGCGCTGTAGCGGCCGGGGTAGGCGCCGAACAAGGCTGACACCAGTTCCGTGCGCCCGGCACCCACCAGCCCGGCAATGCCGAGGATTTCCCCGCGCTTGAGCACGAAAGAAACATCGTCCACGCGTTTGCGCTTGGGGTTGTCGACGTCATAGCAGGTGACGTTGCGCGCTTCGAAAATCACCTCGCCGACGGCATGGGGCTCGGTGGGGTAGAGGTTGCTCATCTCGCGGCCGACCATTTGCGTGATGATCTGCGCGATATCCATGTCGGCCATGGCCGTGGTCGCGATGTGCTTGCCGTCGCGAATCACCGCGATGGTGTCGCACACGGCAGCCACCTCATCGAGCTTGTGGGAGATGTACACGCAGGCCACGCCCTTGGCCTTGAGGCCACGGATAATGTCGAGCAGCACGTCGATTTCCGAACGGGTCAGGGCCGAGGAGGGCTCGTCGAGGATCAACAGGCGCGCCTGCTTGTTCAGGGCCTTGGCGATTTCCACTAACTGTTGGTAGCCGCCGCCGTACTGCGATACCGGCAGCGCCACATTCATGTCCGGCACCTTGAGTTCGCGCATCAGCGCTTCGGCGCGCTGCAGCATGGCCGGGTAGTTCATGCGCCCGCCGGGCAAGGTCAGTTCGTGGCCCATGAAGATGTTCTCGGCCACCGACAAGTCCGGCACCAGAGTCAGTTCCTGGTGAATGATAACGATGCCGGCGGCCTCGGTTTCACTGATGGACTGCGCCCTGAGTGGCTGCCCGTCCCAGAGGATTTCACCGTCCCAGGTGCCATAGGGGTAGACCGCCGACAGCACCTTCATCAAGGTGGATTTGCCGGCACCGTTTTCACCGCACAGGCCAACGCATTCCCCCGGCCGCACCTTGATATCGATGCCGTTCAGCGCGTTGACGCCGCCAAAGCTTTTGACGATGCCGTTCATTTGCAGCAAGTAGTCGGCCATGGCGGTCACTGCCCGGCAATCTGCTCTTTGGTGTAGAAACCGTCCTTCTCCAGCAGGTCGATATTGGCCTTGGTCAGTGGGGTTGGCGTGAGCAGGATAGTGTCGACTTTTTTGCTGCCATTGTCGTATTGCGAGCTGTAGGTGGGTTTCTCGTTGCGCGCCAACTGCACCGAGAGTTTGGCAGCTTCAGTGGCGATCAATTTGAGCGGCTTGTACACGGTCATGGTCTGGGTGCCGTCGATCACGCGCTTGATGGCCGCAAGGTCGGCGTCCTGGCCGGAGATCGGCACCTTGCCCGCGAGCTTCTGCGCGGCCAGGGCCTGGATCGCGCCGCCGGCGGTGGCATCGTTGGAGGCGACGATGGCGTCGATCTTGTTGCCGTTTCGGGTCAGGGCGTTTTCGACGATGCTCAGGGCTTCGGTGGGGTTCCATTCCTTGACCCATTGCTGGCCGACAATCTTGATGTCGCCCTTGTCGATGGCCGGTTGCAGCACCTTCATCTGGCCTTCGCGCAGCACCTTGGCGTTGTTGTCGGTGGGCGCGCCACCGAGCAAAAAGTAATTGCCCTGGGGCGCCGCTTGCAGCACGCCGTTGGCCTGCATCTCACCGACTTTTTCGTTATCGAAGGAGATATAGGCGTCAATGTCGGCGTTGAGGATCAGGCGGTCATAGGACACCACCTTGATCCCGGCCTTCTTGGCCTCGGCGACGGCGTTGGTCAGCACGGTGGCGTTGAACGGCACGATGACGATCACGTCAACGCCGCGAGAGATGAGGTTTTCGATCTGCGAGATTTGCTTTTGCTCGTTGGCGTCGGCCGACTGCACGAACACCTTGGCATCGAGTTTTTCGGCGGCGGCGACAAAGTAATCGCGGTCGCGGGACCAGCGCTCCAGGCGCAGGTCGTCAATGGAGAAGCCGATTTTCGGGTGGGCGGAATCGGCCATCACCGGCAGGGCGAACAGGGCCAGGGCAGAAGCGAGCAGGGTGCGTTTGAATGCTTTCATGGTGGTGCGTCCTTTTATTGTTGTTGGAAAGACACAGCGTGATGCGGGTAGAACTGTAGAGCGTCTCTCGACGCCCCGGGCACAGATTTGTCGTGCAAATGTCACCGATAGATAAACCGATTGACCACGCCTTCGAGCATCTCCTGGCGGCCACTCACGGCCTGCGGGTTCAGCTCATGGGCAAACGCGTGCTCAGCCAACGATTCCAGGCTGAATTCACCGGTCAATACCGCCTGGCCCAAGGGCTGCTGCCACCCGGCATAACGCTGGTCCTTGAACTGCTGCAAGCGGTCGTTCTGCACCATGGCCGCTGCGCGCTCCAGGGACAGGGCGAGCACATCCATGGCCGCGACATGCCCATGGAACAGGTCAACCTCATCCAGGCTCTGGCGGCGTACCTTGGAATCAAAGTTGTAGCCGCCGTTCTTGAAACCTCCGGCCTTGAGGATTTCATAGGTGGCCAGGGTCATCTCCTCGACACTGTTGGGGAACTGGTCGGTGTCCCAGCCGTTCTGCGGGTCGCCACGGTTGGCGTCGATGCTGCCAAAAATTCCGAGGGACACGGCGGTGGCGATTTCATGGTGAAAACTGTGCCCGGCCAAGGTGGCGTGGTTGGCCTCGATGTTCACTTTGATCTCGTGCTCCAGGCCGAACTCATGCAGGAAGCCGAACACCGTGGCGCTGTCGTAATCGTATTGGTGCTTGGTCGGCTCCTGGGGCTTGGGTTCGATCAGCAAATCACCCTTGAAGCCGATCTTGTACTTGTGCTCCACCACCATGCGCATAAAGCGCCCGAGCTGTTCGCGCTCGCGCTTGAGGTCGGTGTTGAGCAGGGTTTCATAACCTTCGCGACCGCCCCACAGTACGTAGTTGGCGCCCTTGAGGCGTTGGGTGGCGTTCATCGCGCTGAACACTTGAGCGGCCGCGTAGGCGAACACCTCCGGGTCCGGGTTGCTGGCGGCGCCAGCGGCAAAACGCGGGTGGCTGAAACAGTTGGCGGTGCCCCACAGCAACTGGATGCCGGTCTGTTCCTGATGGCGCTCAAGGTGGTCGACCATCTGTGCAAAGTGGTTGCGGTACTCCTTGAGCGAGCTGCCTTCGGGTGCCACATCGGTGTCGTGAAAGCTGTAGTAATCAATGCCCAGCTTGGAGAAAAACTCGAACGCTGCTTCAGCCTTGCCGATGGCCACGTCCATCGGCTCACCGCTGCGTTGCCACGGGCGCTTGAAGGTGCCCATGCCGAACATGTCCGCCCCCGGCCACACGAAGGTGTGCCAGTAGCAGGCGGCCATGCGCAGGTGTTCACGCATGGGCTTGCCGAGGATCAGCTTGTTGGCATCGTAATGACGAAAGGCGAGAGGGGCGTCGCTGTCGGGGCCTTCGAAGCGAACCTTCTCGACACCCTGGAAGTACGGCATGGCGTTTTCCTTATTGTTCTTGGCGGTGCCCCGATACTAGCAATGGCCTGTGGCTCGAAGATTATGAAAGTCACCAAGCCATGGTGCGATTTTGAGTAGAGAGGGCTAGGCTGTCACGACCGGCTCAAGGACAAAAACAATGAAAACCCTACCGCCCGTGCACCGCATCGCCCTGTTGTTCAACGGCAGCAAAATCTACGACCGTGGCATCATCGCCGGCATCGGCAATTACTTGAGCAGTACCCGTGCGTCCTGGGATTTGTTCCTGGAAGAAGATTTTCTGTGCCGGCTAAGAGGCATCGAGCGCTGGCAAGGCGACGGCATCATTGCCGACTTCGACGACCCGTTGATTGGCGAGGCATTGGCCGGCAGCCATCTGCCGGTGGTGGCGGTGGGCGGCTCTTACGAGGATGCGCGTGCCTATCCCAAAGGCATTCCGTATGTGGCCACGGATAACTACGCGTTGATCAAACTGGCTTATGAACACTTGATTGAGGCTGGCCTTACCCGCTTTGCCTGTTTCAGCCTGCCCGAGGCCCAGGCCAACCGCTGGGCGCAGGAGCGCGAGAAAGCCTTTCGCCGCTTGATGCAACGCGATGGTTTGCAGGTTGAGGTTTACCGTGGGCTGGGCACCAGTGCGCCGCTGTGGGACAGCGCGGTAGAGCAGCAGATTGCCTGGCTGCGAGCCTTGCCCAAACCCATCGGCATCATCGCCGTCACCGACGCCCGTGCCCGGCAACTGCTGCAAGCCTGCCTGACCGCCGGCATCGCCGTGCCGGAACAGGTCGCGTTGATCGGCATCGACAACGACCCGCTGACCCGCACCCTCACGCGCGTACCGCTCAGCTCGGTGATCCAGGGCACCGAGACCATGGGCCGCACCGCCGCTGCGCTGCTGCACCAGATGTTGCACGGCAAACCCTGCGCGGGCACGCAGATCCTGGTGCCGCCGGATGCAATCAATGTACAGGCTTCCAGCCTGCATCAACCGTTGGGCAATCCCTATGTGATGCAGGCGTTGCTGTTTATCCGCCAATACGCTTGCCAGGGCATCAAGACCGCGCAGGTGGCGGCGTATGTGGGTGTGTCGCGTTCATCCCTGGAGTCGCACTTTCGCAAGGTGCGTGGGTGCAGCGTGCATGACGAAATCCTGCGCTTCAAACTTGCGGCGGCGGCCAAGGGCCTGGAAGACCACGCGTTGGCGATCGCCGACGTTGCCCACAATTGCGGCTTTAAATCGGCGCAGTACCTGCACACGGTGTTTCGGCGAGAGTTTGGCTGTACGCCGCGTGAGTACCAGCATGGCGCCAGTACCCCGTAGAACACCTGTGGGAGCTGGCTAAGATCGTTCCCACGTTCCACGTGGGAATGCATCCCGTGACGCTCCGCGTCACACTTGCGCAGGTGGCGGGACGCGGAGCGCCCCATGAGGTATTCCCACGCAGAGCGTGGGAACGATCCTGGAACACCTGGCGCTGATAAGATCGTTCCCACGTTCCACGTGGGAATGCATCCCGTGACGCTCCGCGTCACACTTGCGCAGGTGGCGGGACGCGGAGCGCCCCATGAGGCATTCCCACGCAGAGCGTGGGAACGATCCTCAAGCCCTTGAAAGAGCTGGCCTTTAGAATACGGCCTTGACCTGCAAACCCAGCACCAGCGCGTTTTCGATGTGCTCACCGGAAAACGCCCCCGGCTCGAGGATGTATTGCACATCCGGGCGCAAGGTCAGCCACGGCGTGGCCTGGTAGCCATAACTGAGTTCGATCAACTGCTCGGCGTTGTTCAGGTTGGGGTAGTCCGTCCCCGCGTTGAATGCCGCCAACTCCTGCACGTCACGGCTGCGTGGGTTGGGCACCGCACGGCCATAACCCAGGGCGACGGTGTCGCGTGGGCGGCCTTCAAACGGCTTGTACAGCACCACGCCAGCGCCATACCACTTGCTGAACGGCGACGCGGCTTCACTGGCCGCCGAGTATTGGCCGAAAGCGTGCAGCACACGGCCTGCGGATGTGCTGGAAGCCCAGACGGCCTGGTCGATCAGCAGGTAGTGACCGCCGCGACCGTTGACGTCTTGGTTGCTGCCGATGCGCTTCACATCGGAGCTGTCGTAGTAATAGCCCAGCTTGTACTCACCCGGCAGCGTGCCCGTGTGTTTGTACACCAGTTCGATCGGCACCACGGTGCCGGTGGTGCGTTTGGGGTCCAGGCGCCAGGCACGGCTGGAGTTGCCGTTGCTGTCGGGGTCGACATTGAATGCCGCCACGCGCAGTTGCCAGTTCGGCGAAAAGTCGTATTTCATCCGCGCACCCAGGCGTGCATTCGGGTAGTTGGTCCAGCCGCTGCCGCCGGACATGTTCAACGGGTGCCCGCAGAAACCGGCGTTCATGAAGTTGCACAGGATGCCGCTGTCGAGGCCGCCGAGGTCATTGCCCATCGCCATGTAACCGAGCTTGATGTTCAGCGCGGGGGTGAACAGCGTGCGCTCGTAGCTCAGTTCGGTGAGACGGGTGTAGAGGCCGCCATAGTTTTCCTGGATCGGCAGGCGGTTGCCCACCAGGTCTTCGGAGGCGCTGTTGCCGCGCCGGTCGTTGATGGTCAGTTGGATGCGGTCGCCGTTGGTAAAGCCGTAGAGCTTGCCGAGGTCGAACTGCACACCGAGCTTGATGTTTTGCGAGTAGCGCGCCGAGCGGTGTTGGCCGCCGTCGGCGTTGTAGGCGGTCTCGCCGCTGTAGTCGCCGGTGAAGCGGATACCTTGCTCGTCAAGTTCACGACGCAGGCCGCCCCAGTCGCCGGTGAGGGTGGTGTCGTCGGCTTGAACGGGCAGGGCGGCAGCAAAGGCCAGGCCCAGCACCAGGCGGCCCAAGGGCAGAGGAGAAGTGAGGGTCATGCGGGGACTTCCAAACGGCATGGATAGAAAGAAGCGCGCGGTGCGGGGAGCACCGCGCGAACAGAGGGCGTTACGGCAAGGCGTAAGCGATCACGTAGTCGCCACGGTCGGTGGACTGGCGCGCACCGCCGGCGGTGATGACGATGTATTGCTTGCCGGTTTTAGGCGACACATAGGTCATCGGGCCGCCCTGGCTGCCTACTGGCAGGCGGGCTTTCCACACTTCATCACCGTTGCCGCTGTTGAAGGCGCGCAGGTAGAAGTCCTGGGTGCCAGCGATAAAGATCAGCCCGCCCTGGGTCGACAAGGTGCCGCCCAGCGTTGGCAGGCCAACCTTGATCGGCAGGTGCATGCGGATGCCCAGCGGGCCGGTGTCCTCAACAGTGCCCACCGGCACTTGCCAGGCGATCTGCCGGGTCTTCATGTCGATGGCGGTCAGGGTGCCGAACGGCGGCGCCTGGCACGGAATGCCGGCCACCGACAGGAAGCGGTTTTTGTTCACCGCATACGGCGTGCCCTTGAGCGGCACGGCGCCCATGCCGGTGTTCAACGCTTCGCCACCGGAGGCGGCCAGGGCCTTGTTCTGCGACGGCACCATCTGGATCCACAGGCCCAGGCGCATGTCATTGACGAAGATAAAACCGTGTACCGGGTCGGTGGAAATACTGCCCCAGTTCATGCCGCCCAAAGAGCCCGGGAAACTCAGCGACTTATCCGTGCCCGGCGCGGTGTACAGCCCTTCGTAGCGCATGCCTTTGAAGTCGATGCGGCACAGCAGTTGGTCAAATGGCGTGGCGCCCCACATGTCCGATTCGGTCAGCGTCTGCGCGCCGATCTGTGGCATGCCCACCGATTTAGGCTGGGTCAGCGAGTAAGGCTCGTTGGGAATGTTGGCGGCCTTGATCGGTACTTCCTTCACGTCGGTCAGCGGCTTGCCGGTGGCGCGGTCGAGCACATAGATCTGCCCGGCCTTGGTGCCGATCACCACCGCCGGTACGGCCTTGTCGCTGCCTGGTGGGGTGAAGTCGATCAGGCTCGGCTGCATCGGCAGGTCGAAGTCCCACAGGTCATTGTGGACGGTCTGGTACACCCACTTTTCCGCGCCGGTGGAGGCGTCCAGCGCCAGCACCGAAGCGCCGTATTTGTGGTTCAGTTGGGTGCGCTCAACACCGTAGATGTCGGTGGATGAACTGCCCATCGGCAAGAAGACCGTGTTCATCAGCGGGTCATAAGACATCGGCGCCCAGCTGTTCGGCGTGCTGCGTACATAAGTGCTGCCGGCTGCCGGGGCTTGCTTGTCTTCGGGGTTGCCCGGGTCGAACGCCCAGCGCAACTGGCCACTGATCACGTCGAAGCCGCGGATCACACCGCCGGGCATATCGGTTTGCACGTTATCCGCCACGCGGCCGCCGACCACCACGGTGGTGCCGGCGATCAAGGGTGCCGAGGACAACTGGTAGTAGCTGTCGGGTACATTGCCAAGGCCGGCTTTGAGGTCCACCTGGCCGTGGGTACCGAAGTCTTCGCAGAATTTGCCGGTGTCGGCATCCACCGCGATCAGGCGCGCATCAATGGTGTTGGTCAGCAAGCGGCGTTGGCATTGCGCCCCGGCCGGTACGCTGGCGGCAATGATCGGCGAGCTGTTCGGTTGGGTTGGCTGTGCAATCGGCGCAGTGGCGTCGAAATACGCCATGCCACGGCAACGCTGCCAGACTGCCGACTTGGCGTTGACTTCGTTTTTCCACAGCTCTTTGCCGGTGTCGGCATCCAGGGCGATCAGGTTGTTGTGCGGGGTGCAGATAAACACCTTGTTGCCGATCTGCAGGGGCGTCAGTTGGTCCTCGGCGCCGTTGCCATCGCTGATCGCCACGTCGCCGGTGTGGTAGGTCCACGCCACTTTGAGCTTATTGACGGTGTCGCGGTTGATCTGGTCCAGCGCTGCAAAACGGCTGCCGCCTTGGGTGTTGCCGTAATGCGCCCAGTCTTTCTGTGCGTCGGCAGCGGCCACCGGCGTGACGCCTGGGCCTTTGCCGGTAGGCGCAACGCTTGGGTGCGCCACGAACATATTGCCCGCCGCCACCGCCACGCCCACTGCCAGCACCGCGGCAACGCCATAGGCACCGCGCGCAGGCCGGCCGACCAGCAGCGGATACACCAACGCCACCACCAGGCCGATCACCGCAAACATGAACAGCCGCGAAAACAGCGGCCAGTACACCAGGCCCACATCCGCAATCGCCCACACGGCGGTGCAGACCAGGAACGCGGCGAACAGCCACGCGCCCGCCGGCTTGCGCCGCGCAATCAACAAGCCGGAAACGGCCATGGCCACGCCACCGACCAGGAAGTACCAGGAACCGCCCAGGCTGACCAGCTTGGCGCCGCCCACGGCCAGCGCTACGCCGAGCAGGGCGATAACCACGCCCAGGCCCAGCAGGAGAAATCTAGAGGCGCCAGCGGCGCGCGATGCTCTTTTCATGTCGACAGGACTCGAAGGTGAGAGGGCAAAGACGCGATTTTAGCAACATAAGTAACCAGTTAGTACATTGTGCCGCGTAATAGTCTTTTACAAATGCGGGCACAACAGCAAAGTCCGGTTCGCAGGGGCATCGATGCGAACACAGATGTCCCCAGCGTCAAAAATCGAGTGGTTGAAGCAAAAGCCAGATCAAGTGCAAAGCCAAAGCCTGCCTACCTGATGCAATGCGGTCTAACTGTGGGAGCGGGCTTGCTCGCGAAGGCGGTGTATCAGTTACAGATGAAGTGACTGACCCACCGTATTCGCGAGCAAGCCCGCTCCCACAGTTGACCGCATACAGTTTTGAATTTGAGGTTGACTGCAGATTTTCATGCACTGAAGAGCTGCTTTTCTGTGGGAACTGGCCCCATTCCACATTGGCTTAAGCGTAGAGCGCCAGCGCCAAAGCTGAATTTGACTATGACTCTACGTGCGCCAGAAACGCTCCCACACACGCCATGCACGCCTCACGCTCTTCAACATGCGGCATATGGCTCGACGCCTCAAACATCTGCCAGCGCACGTCGCGGATGCCATCGGCAAATGGCTGTACCGTGGCGGGCGTGGCTTCATCAAAGCGCCCGGAGATCAACAGCGTCGGCACCTCGATGTGTGGCAGGCGCTCGATGATGCTCCAGTGGCGCAGGCTGCCGATCACATGGAATTCGGTGGGGCCATTCATGGTGTGATAGACGGTCGGGTCGTCGTCGATGGCGGCATTGGTGCGCAGCACTTCGGCGGGCTCCGGCTGGAGACGGCAGACGTGGCGGGCGTAATACACATCCGAGGCTGCGCGGTACTCGGCGCTGTCGGTGGTGCCGGCCGCCTCATGGCGCAGCAGGGTGGCTTGCACCTCGGCGGGCAGTGCCTGGCGCAGTTCATTCGCGGCGGCGCACCACAGGTCCATGGAAGCGGGCGAATTGGCGATGATCAATGCCTTTAACCCGGCGGGTTGGCGTACCGCGTGTTCAGCCCCGAGCATGCCGCCCCAGGACTGGCCCAGCAGCGCGTAATCGCGGATGTGCAGGTGCTCGATCAGGTTGTTCAGTTCCGCCAGGAATAACTCCACGTCCCAGAAGTCAGCGGGTGCGTCGCGCAGATGCGTGGAGCGGCCATTGCCGAGTTGGTCGTAGTGCACCACCGCGCGCCCCGTATCGGCCAGGTCCTTGAAACTGTCGACGTAGTCATGGGTGCAGCCGGGGCCGCCGTGCGCGATGATCAAGGGCAGGCGCCCGGACTTCAAGTCGCCGGTGACCCGGAACCAAGTCCGGTAGCCACGGAAATCGGCATAACCTTCGTGAACCTGCATGCTGTGTACCTCCTTGGATAGATGCGCTACAGGCTAGTCAAAAACGCGCTCCAGGGGCACTGGTAAAAATGATAGGTCCTGAGCTTAAAAGCACCCTGAGCTTAAGCCAGCGCATCACGCTGCATCGACTGCAGGTTCTTCTCGATGGTTTCGCAGATGGTTTCCATCTGGATCTGATGTTCGCTGGAATGAAACGGGCTTTGCAGGTCGGTGCCGATGCGTTCGATTGCCAGCAGCATAAAGCCCACTACGGTCGAGGCCAGCGGCGTGAACCAGCCCAGGGATTCCACCAGGCCCACCGGCACGATCAGGCAGAACAGTGAGATAAACAGCCGCGGGAAATACACGTATGGGTAGGGCAGCGGCGTATTGGCGATACGCTCCATGCCGCCCTGGGCGTTGGACAGGTCCACCAGCGTGGACTCCAGCCGCGCCAGACGAATACTGTCCAGGTGCCCGGCCTTGTATTCGCGGGCCAACAACGTCGCCGAGCCGGTGAGGATGTCATTGGCAAAGTTATTGGTGGCGCCGTTACGCGCAAACTCTTCGGCGGGGATAAACGCACGCACTTCATCCGGGCACGGCCGGCCCTTGAGGTGCGCCGCCAGGCAGTTCACATAGGCCACATGGCGGCGCAACAGGGTGGCCTTGACCGGGTTCACCTCGCCCTCGGGATCTTCCAGCAGCGTCAGCACCTGGCGGGCAAAACTGCGTGAGTTATTCACCATCGCGCCCCATAACGTGCGTGCTTCCCACCAGCGGTTATAGGCGCTGCTGTTACGAAAACTGATCAACACCACCAGCGCCGAACCCAGCAGGGTCAGCGGCATCAGCGGCAAGTTGATCTTGGTGGTCAGGAACAACATGAAATCGACCGTGACGGCGACATCCCATAACAATAGCCAGAACAAGGCCCAACCCACATAGCCCATGGTTTTGATAATCAGACGGTACTTTTTGACGATGGCGGCTTTCAAACGAGGACCTCACGGCGGGCGATGGGCAATAAACACCCTAGCTCGGACGCCCGTAGGCGTTGAAAGGTTCGCGGTCATATTTCTGGCGCCATTTATTGTGTCTGCTTTTCACGCAATCTTCGCACTGCTATTTCAAGCAAGTGCACTGCCCACGCGTTAGCAAACAGCGAAGGAAGTGCAGTTGGAACAACTTTGGTAATGATGCTGTGCCGCGCGGCAATCACTGTACATTGGCCTCAAAGGCAAAGCGCCATCAGGGGCCGTTTTACGACGTGATTTGTTTTGGGACCTGACTACGTGAACTTCGTAGTCTAGATCAGTGGGATGAAGTTGGTTGATCAGGGCTCTTTCATGCGCGTCAGTTCGTTAAAGTTGGATATCGGTAATACTGCACATGCACTTGAACGTCATGAGGACTTTGAATCTTGTATTCGGGCGCATTATCAGGTGCTTCTTGGCCCTTACTCGAAACGGCCGTTTTTCTACAAAAGTGCAATGAAATACAGCCGTTTGATGGTCTCCTTTGCACTCTTGAGCGAGTACTTTTCCAAACCGACAGCCTTGCTGTGCGAGGTGAAAGCCTTTTGCGTGGCCCGCGGGTATTGCTCAAGAAACAGCCTGGAGTCGATCTTCCTGCTGTTTCGGGCGCTGGGGTTCATGGTGATCGACGCGCACCCGGAGGACAGCCGTTTCAGGGTGTACGCGCCCTCGGACGAAGCCTGTCGGGAAGTGCGGCTGATGCTCACCTCTATCACCGACTCATTGGCACTGATGTGCCCGGAGAAGGGGCTTTTTGAAAAGATGTGCGCGATGGATGATCGTGAGTTTCTGGCTGTTTATTTCAAAGGTTTCGCACAGCTGCTGAGTAATGAACTGACCGTGGATGTTCTGCTGCCAGAATGCTATTGGCTGGTGAAGAAAGACGCCGGGCATCTGTTGATGCTGGCGATTTATAACGATGCCTTTACGCCTGAAAACGGCGAGATAACCTTCAAGTCGTCGTCTTATCTTGCCCTCGCCCAACAACTGTCGGTGTCGAAAACCCACGTTATTCGAATGGTTCGGGAGGGCGTCGAGAAGGGCTATTTTAAAGTGCATGCTAAAAAACAGCTGGAAGTGCTGCCCGCTTTTATCCGCCTGGTAAGACGGTTCATGGCGTTTTCATTTGCGGTCGGCCTGCATGCGGTTGAAAGAGGGGAGAAGGATGCCCGCTAACTTGAAGTTAAGGCCGAGGATGCGCAGGCTACTGTCACCGGCGGTGACGCTGGCCGAGTTGATAGGGATTATTGCCTGGCTAGGCGTATTGTTAATTCATCCGGCCATGCAGCTGGATATTTATTTATTGGCCATCACCCTGGGCCTGTCGGGTGGGTGCTGCCTGCACCACATGACCGCCAACTTTTTTCTGTGGCGAGTGTTGGGTGGCATTTACGGGGTGCTGCTGTCGGTGGGTTTTGCCTATGTGATCAGCACGCATGGGGAGCTGCGTATTTTTGCCTTGCCATTGGCAGTCACCCTGGTGATCAGCAGTGCCATCCTGTTCATCAGTGCTCAGGATTATCTGATCTGCGTCACATTGGTCTGGTTGATTCTGTGGCCCTGCATGCAGGTGGATATTTACGCGGGTGCGCAAGTCTATCTGTATATTTTTTGCGCCGCGTCGATCTCCGTGGGTTTTATCCTGAATTTCTCCTACTTGAAGAACTTGCGATCGGTATTGCTGGTAGAGAGTGAGTTTCGCGAAATGGCCGAGACGGACTACCTGACCTCCATTCTCAATCGGCGTGCCTTCATGCAAAGCTTCGATGCGCTGATTGCCAGCGGCCAGCGTGGCTATTTCATGATGTTGGATATCGACAGTTTCAAACAGAAAAATGACCTGTACGGGCATGATGTGGGTGACAGGATTCTCTGCTCGATGGCCACCTGCCTGAAAACCACCCAAGGCAGTCACAGTTTCGGCAGGATCGGCGGCGAAGAATTCGGCGTGCTGTTGTTGGGCGACGACCCGGCCGTTGCCTGTGATTTCGCCCGGGATTTGTTGCAGGCCATCCGAACCAGCGTAGCGGCGCCGCACAACTACACGTGCAGCGCGGGAATGGCGCGGTTTTCGGCGGGGGACGAGATGTCGACAGTACTCAAAAACGCTGACCGCAACCTGTATGGCGCCAAGCAAAATGGCAAGGACCGGGCCTATCTGGAGGGCAAGCCGATTGAGCTGCAAGAGCGTGCAGCGGCGCAATGAGTACTCAGCGTGGCTGGATCAACGCTGGCCCATTGTTGCGTGTGTTGCCCACCGCACCGTCGACCTTGAACCATTCGAACACGTCTGCCGGCTCACCCTGCAACAGCACCATCTGCTCGGCGCGACTGCGGGAGGTGGCCGGGTCCAGCCACTCACGGGCCAGCTCAGGGGTGAACACCACCGGCCTGCGGTCGTGGATGTCGACCATGCCGCCGGCGCTGTCGGCGGTGATGATCACAAAGCCATCGTGCGCGCCCGCGCCCTCATCGGCGTCGGGCAGTTGGCCGATGGCGGCACAGAACACCGGCGCCCCGTCGCGGCGACGAATCAGGTAGGGCTGCTTTTTTGCGCCGCCTTCATCCACCCATTCAAACCAGTTGTCGACAGGGGCAATCGCGCGATGCGGCCAGATCGCACGAAAGAACGCGCCGTGCGCGACCTTCTCAACGCGGGCGTTGATCGGCAGCAGGCGCTCTTTGCTCCAGTGCGGGCGCCAGCCCCAGCGCACCGGGTCGGCGTGCAAAAGATCATTGTCCAGGTGCAGCAACGCCACAGGTGTGGTCGGCGCCACGTTGTAGTGCTCAAGCGGCTGGTCGCCCACGCTATTGGCCAGGGCATTGGGCATGCTTAGCGCCGCCACAAAGTCATGAATACCGCGGTACTGCGAAAGTCGTCCGCACATGGCCGGTCCCTCGAACTGACCTCCTGAGCGTAGACCATGAATTTACAGCGGCGTGAGCACGTTCATCACCGTGTCCAACGCCACCCGAGTGTCATCCAGTTGCACCAACGAAGCGTGCCGGGCGCCGAGGGCGTCACGGTTCTGGATGGCGGTGAGGATCGCTTTGTGGCGGGGCAGGCTCAGGCCCAGGATGTCGGGGCGGCGATTGGTGATGTTGATCGACTCGCGCAGCGGCAACGACAGCATGTTGCACATGTAGGCGAGCAAGTCGTTGCGGGTCGCGTCGGCGATGGCGCGGTGGAAGTCCAGGTCGGCCTGCAGCAGCTCGTCGTGGGTCTTGGCGGTTTCCATGCCCAGGTAGGCGGTTTCGATGGTGGCGATGTCTTCGGCGGTGGCCGTGGTCGCGGCCATGGCGGCGATTTCCGGTTCGAGGATGCGCCGCACACCGGCCAGGGTGTTGAAGAATTCGCTGTGGGGCGTGGACTGCATCAGCCAGGACAGCACGTCCGGGTCAAGCAAATGCCATTTCACCCGTGGCCGCACCACCGCGCCCACCCGTGGTTTGGAGTACACCAGGCCCTTGGCGCTGAGCACGCGGGTCGCCTCACGCAACACCGAGCGGCTGACCTGGTATTCCTCGCACAGCGTGGCTTCCATGGGCAGGCGCTCCTCGGGCTTGAAGCGCCCGGAAACGATGTGCATGCCCAAGTCCTGAACGATCTGGGCATGCTGGCTCTTGCGCGGCTTGGGCGGCTGGTGATCCATAACGACGGGGAGGCTCTGGCTTAGGTTCGCCGCATCATAGCATCCCAATTAGTGGGAATGCCGGGGGACTTCGGCGCCACGGCAGCCCACCAGGAAGTCGAAGTCGCAGCCTTGGTCGGCCTGCAGCACATGGTCGATATACAACTGGCGGTAGCCGCCGACGATGAGTTTTTGCGGCGGCGCCAGGTCAGCCATGCGCGCCGCCAGTTCGGCGTCGGGGATATCCAGGTGCAGGCGGCCGTTGGCGCAATCCAGCTCGATCCAGTCACCTTCCTGCACCGTGGCCAGCGGCCCACCGGCGGCGGCTTCCGGCGCCACATGCAGCACCACCGTGCCGTAGGCGGTGCCGCTCATGCGGGCATCGGAGATGCGCACCATGTCGGTCACGCCCTGGGCCAACAGCTTGGCGGGCAGGCCCATATTGCCGACTTCGGCCATGCCCGGGTAACCCTTGGGCCCACAGTTTTTCATGACCAGAATCGAGTTGGCATCCACGTCCAGCGCCGGGTCGTTGATGCGTGCCTTGTACATGTCGAAGTTCTCGAACACCACCGCGCGGCCACGGTGCTGCATCAATTCGGGGCTGGCGGCGGAGGGCTTGAGCACGGCCCCGAGCGGCGCCAGGTTGCCGCGCAGTACGCAGATGCCGCCATCGGCGCGGATCGGGTTGTCGAGGGTGCGAATCACCTCGTCCTGGCCGTAGATCGGCGAGTCCTGGGTGTTCTCGCCCAACGACTTGCCATTCACCGTCAAGGCATTCGGATGCGGGATCAGGTTGGCTTCGCCCAGACGCCGCAGCACGGCCGGCAGGCCGCCGGCGTAGTAGAACTCTTCCATCAGAAAACGCCCCGACGGCTGCAGGTCGACGATGGTCGGCACGCCACGGCCCATGCGGGTCCAATCATCGAGGTCGAGCTCGACACCGATTCGCCCGGCGATAGCTTTAAGGTGGATCACCGCATTGGTCGAACCGCCGATGGCCGCATTCACCCGGATCGCGTTTTCAAACGCCTCCTTGGTAAGGATCTTCGACAGCTTCAAATCTTCACGCACCATCTCGACCGCGCGCATGCCGGACATATGTGCCAGCACATAGCGCCGCGCATCCACCGCCGGTATCGCCGCGTTGTGGGGCAGGGACGTGCCGAGTGCTTCGGCCATGCAGGCCATGGTCGACGCCGTGCCCATGGTGTTGCAGGTACCCGCCGAGCGCGACATGCCGCCTTCAGCCGCAAGGAAATCGTCAAGGGTGATGGTGCCGGCCTTGACCTGTTCGCTCAGTTGCCACACCACCGTGCCCGAGCCGATGTCCTGGCCCTTGTGCTTGCCGTTGAGCATGGGCCCGCCGGTGACCACGATGGCCGGCACGTCACAACTGGCCGCGCCCATCAGCAGCGCCGGGGTGGTTTTGTCGCAGCCGGTCAGCAGCACCACACCGTCGATGGGGTTGCCGCGAATGGCTTCCTCTACATCCATGCTCGCCAGGTTGCGGGTGAGCATGGCGGTAGGGCGCAGGTTGGATTCGCCATTGGAGAACACCGGAAACTCCACCGGGAAACCACCGGCCTCGATCACACCGCGTTTGACGTGCTCGGCGATCTGGCGGAAGTGCGCGTTGCACGGGGTCAGTTCCGACCAGGTGTTGCAGATGCCGATGATCGGTTTGCCATGGAACTGATGGTCGGCAATGCCCTGGTTCTTCATCCAGCTGCGGTACATGAAACCGTTCTTGTCGGCGGTACCAAACCACTGGGCAGAGCGTAGGGCGGGCTTTTTATCAGGCATGATCGACTCTCTTATTGTATGACTATATGTTGTATATGCGCTCAAACATAAGCGCAAAATCGCTGCTTTGGAAGTGTTGTTTTGCAAATAGTCATACTATATAGTCCGACTCAAGTGAGGTGTGACCCTGGCGGATTCTCGCGAGAGGCAGCCCCCGAGCTTCTATAAAAACAACAATCGGAGATCGACCCCATGAGCCAGGAATTGCGGCTTGTTCGGCGTATCACGCTGAAACTGATTCCCTTCCTGATCCTGCTGTACCTGATCGCCTACGTAGACCGTTCGGCGGTGGGGTTTGCCAAGCTGCACATGGGCGCCGACGTCGGCATCGGCGATGCCGCCTATGGCTTGGGGGCGGGGTTGTTCTTTATTGGCTACTTCCTGTTTGAGATTCCCAGCAACCTGATGCTCGACCGTTTTGGCGCGCGGCGCTGGTTTGCGCGGATCATGCTCACCTGGGGCGCCATCACCATCGGCATGGCCTTTGTGCAGGGGCCGCACAGTTTCTATGTGATGCGTTTTTTGCTCGGCGCGGCCGAAGCCGGGTTCTTTCCGGGCGTGCTGTACTACATCACCCAGTGGTTCCCGGTGCGCCATCGCGGCAAGATCCTGGGGCTGTTCATCCTCTCCCAGCCGATTGCCATGATGATCACCGGGCCGGTGTCCGGCGGCCTGCTGGGCATGGACGGCATCCTCGGGCTGCACGGCTGGCAATGGCTGTTTATTGTGATCGGCACGCCGGCGTTGCTGCTGACCTGGCCGGTGCTGCGCTTTCTGCCGGACGGCCCCAGGCAGGTCACATGGATGAGCGAAGACGAGAAAACCTGGCTGACGGGTGAGTTGGCCAAGGACCTGCAAGCCTACGGCCAGACCCGCCACGGCAACCCGCTGCATGCCCTCAAGGACAAGCGCGTGTTGCTGCTGGCGCTGTTCTACTTGCCGGTGACCTTGAGCATCTATGGCCTGGGACTGTGGTTGCCGACCCTGATCAAACAGTTCGGCGGCACTGACTTGATGACCGGCTTCATCTCGGCCGTACCCTACATCTTCGGCATCATCGGGCTGCTGATCATCCCGCGCAGTTCCGACCGCTTGAACGATCGTTATGGCCACCTTGCCGTGCTCTATGTGCTCGGCGCCATCGGCTTGTTTTGCAGTGCCTGGCTGAGCGTGCCGGTGCTGCAAATGGTGGCGCTGTGCCTGGCGGCTTTTGCCTTGTTTTCCTGCACGGCGGTGTTCTGGACCTTGCCCGGGCGGTTCTTTGCCGGTGCCAGTGCGGCGGCGGGCATTGCGCTGATTAACTCGGTGGGCAACCTCGGCGGCTATATCGGCCCGTTCGTGATCGGCGCGCTCAAGGAATACACCGGCAACCTGGCTTCGGGCCTGTATTTCTTGGCCGGGGTAATGGTGTTCGGGCTGGTCTTGACCGCTGTGGTGTACCGCGTGCTGGAGCGCAAGCATGTGCTGCCTGCCGATCAATTTGCGGCCAGCGCCAGAGGCGCCACACGTACTTAATCCTGGAGAAGTTTGATGCGTTTAGTTCAGTTCGAATTGCGTAACGGTGAGCGTCGTGTCGGCGTGGTGCACGGCAACACGCTGCGCGAAGTGCAAACCGCGCGCAGCGTGCGCGAATTGGCGCTGGCCGCCATCGACGCCGGTGTGGGCCTGGCGCAACAGGTAGACAGCCTCGGGCTGGGCGACAGTTACGACTACGCCGCGCTGTTGGCGGACCTCAAAGTCCTGCCGCCACTGGACCATCCCGACCCGGCGCACATGCTGATCAGCGGCACTGGGCTCACGCACTTGGGCAGCGCCTCGGCCCGCGACAAAATGCATCAGGCCGGTGACGACAGCGCCTTGACCGACACCATGCGTATCTTCAAATGGGGCGTGGAGGGCGGCAAACCGCCGTCCGGCCAAGCTGGCGTGCAACCGGAATGGTTCTATAAGGGCGATGGCAGTATTGTCGTGCGCCCAGGCCAGGCGTTCCCGGTGCCGCCGTTTGCCGAAGACGCCGGTGAAGAGCCGGAAATCGGCGGGCTGTACGTGATCGGCCGAGACAGCAAGCCCTATCGCCTGGGTTTTGCGGTGGGCAACGAGTTCTCCGACCATGTCATGGAACGCAAGAATTACCTGTACCTGGCCCATTCCAAATTGCGCAGTTGCAGCTATGGCCCGGAGTTGCGCGTGGGTGAGTTGCCCCAGCACGTGGCCGGCACCAGCCGCATTCTTCGAGACGGCCAAGTGCTATGGGAAAGCGAATTTCTCAGTGGCGAGGCGAACATGTGCCACAGCCTGGAAAACCTCGAGTATCACCATTTCAAATACAGCCAGTTCTTGACCCCAGGCGACGTGCACATTCACTTCTTCGGCACCGCTACCTTGTCATTCGCCGACGGTATACGTACCCAGCCGGGGGATGTGTTCGAGATCAGCCAGGCCGAGTTCGGCGCGCCCTTGGTCAACCGGGTCGGCAGCGCCGAGGCGGCGTTCGAACCTGGCACTGTTATCAGCCTTTAAGGAGATCAGCATGAATCCGTTTCTCGGCCACAACTACATCGGCGGCCAGCGCAGCGCCCAGGGCAGCATCACCCTGCAAAGCGTCGATGCCAGCACCGGCGAGGCCTTGCCTCAGGACTTCTATCAGGCCACGCCCGCCGAGGTGGATGCCGCCGCCCGGGCCGCCGCTGCCGCGTACCCTGCGTACCGGGCCTTGAGTGCCTCGCGCCGGGCGCAATTCCTGGAGGCGGTGGCCGATGAGCTAGACGCGCTGGGGGATGATTTTATCCAGCTGGTTTGCCGCGAAACGGCATTACCTGCTGCGCGCATCAAGGGCGAGCGCGGGCGCACCAGCGGCCAGATGCGCCTGTTCGCCACGGTGCTGCGTCGTGGGGACTTTTACGGCGCGCGCATCGACCGAGCCTTGCCCGACCGCCAACCCCTGCCGCGCCCGGACCTGCGCCAATACCGCATCGGCCTCGGCCCGGTGGCGGTGTTTGGCGCGAGCAACTTCCCCTTGGCGTTTTCCACCGCTGGCGGCGACACCGCCGCCGCGCTGGCGGCCGGCTGCCCCGTGGTGTTCAAGGCCCATAGCGGGCATATGGCCACGGCTGAGCGGGTGGCCGATGCAATCATCCGCGCCGCCGAGGCCACCCAGATGCCGGCGGGTGTGTTCAACATGATCTTCGGTGGCGGCGTTGGTGAGGCGCTGGTCAAGCACCCGGCGATCCAGGCCGTGGGTTTTACCGGCTCGCTCAAGGGCGGCCGTGCCCTGTGTGATATGGCGGCGGCACGCCCGCAGCCGATCCCGGTGTTTGCCGAGATGTCGAGCATCAACCCGGTGATTGTGCTACCCCAGGCCTTGCACGCCAGGGCCGAGACCATCGCCCGCGACCTCACCGCCTCGGTGGTGCAAGGCTGTGGTCAGTTCTGCACCAACCCTGGTTTGGTGATCGGTATTGCCTCGCCACAGTTCAGTGCGTTTACCCAACATGTGGCGCAACTGATCGGTGAACAGCCGGCGCAAACCATGCTCAATGCCGGCACCCTCGGCAGTTATGGCAAAGGCCTGGAAAAACTCTTGGCACACCCTGGCATCCAACACCTGGCGGGCAGTGCTCAGGCGGGAAATCAGGCGCAGCCGCAGCTGTTCAAGGCCGACGTGCGCCTGCTGATCGACGGTGATGAGGCGTTGCAGGAAGAGGTGTTCGGCCCGACCACCGTATTTGTCGAAGTCGCCGACCAGGCTCAGCTCAGCGCCGCCTTACACGGCCTGCATGGCCAGCTTACCGCGACGCTCATTGCTGAACCGGCTGACCTGCAGCGGTTCACTGAACTGACGCCGCTGCTGGAGCAGAAAGTCGGGCGCATCTTGCTCAACGGCTACCCGACCGGCGTGGAGGTCTGTGATTCGATGGTCCACGGTGGCCCGTACCCGGCCACGTCCGATGCTCGTGGTACCTCGGTTGGCACCCTGGCCATCGACCGTTTCCTGCGCCCGGTGTGCTTGCAGAATTACCCTGATAGCCTGCTGCCCGACGCGTTGAAAAACGCCAACCCGTTGCGCATCCAGCGGCTGGTGGATGGCACGCCATCGCGCGACCCGCTGTAACACCAGGAGGTTTTATGTCGTGTACCGCAGTCACTGCGCACCGTGCCCAGTTGGGCGAAGGCCCGTTCTGGGACGTGCCGACCCAGGCGCTGTATTGGGTGAATATCGCCGGCAAACAGGCGCTGCGTCTGATGGGCGGGCAGCTGCGGATCTGGCAGTTGTCCGAGCACGTCTCGGCCTTTATTCCCTGTGAAAGTGGTGATGCGCTGGTGACGCTGAGCAGCGGCGTGTACCGGCTGAACCTGGAAACCGAAGCCCTTACGCTGCTGTGCGTTGCCGACCCGCAACCGGGCAACCGTGGCAATGAAGCGCGCTGCGATGCCCAGGGCCGCCTGTGGCTGGGTACCATGCAGAACAATATCGGTGGGCAGGGTGAAGACCTGCCGATTACACGGCGTAGCGGCGGCCTGTTTCGCGTCGATGCCAACGCACACGTCACACCGCTGCTGAGCGGCCTGGGCATTCCCAACACCTTGCTATGGAGCAATGACGGCGCCCACGTGCATTTCGGCGACAGTATGGAAGGCACGTTGTATCGGCATTCGATCCAGCCCGATGGCCAGCTTGAGGCTGCCCAAGTCTGGTTCGGCCCGCACGAGCGCGGCGGCCCGGACGGCTCGGCGATGGACAGCCAGGGCTATATCTGGAACGCCCGTTGGGATGGCAGCTGCCTGCTGCGCCTGACGCCGGCGGGTGAGGTCGACCGCATTATTGAATTGCCCGTGAGCCGGCCCACCAGTTGCGTGTTCGGTGGCCCCGATCTCACCACTCTCTATATCACCAGCGCCGCCAGCCCCTTGAATCACCCACTCGATGGCGCGCTGCTGGCCATCGAGGTCGATGTGCCAGGCAAGCCCTGTCACCGTTTTGCCGGTTAAACCCCAAGCCCCAAAAACAAAAGACCCAAAAACAACAACAAGGAGTCATCCATATGAATCATCGTCGAGGTATCCGTGCCCTGTGCTGCGCCGCTGTGGCGGTGTCGGCACTGAGCTTGAGCGGCCTGCTGCAGGCCGCTGAAGCCGTGAAGATCGGTTTTCTGGTCAAGCAGGCTGAAGAACCGTGGTTCCAGACCGAATGGGCCTTCGCCGAAAAAGCCGGCAAGGAGCATGGCTTTACCGTGATCAAGATCGCCGTGCCGGATGGCGAGAAAACCCTCTCGGCCATCGACAGCCTGGCGGCCAACGGCGCCAAGGGCTTTGTGATCTGCCCGCCGGACGTATCACTCGGCCCGGCCATCGTCGCCAAAGCCAAGGCCAACGGCCTGAAAGTGATTGCGGTGGATGATCGCTTCGTTGATGCCAAGGGCAACTTTATGGAGGACGTGCCGTACCTGGGCATGGCCGCTTTCGAAGTGGGCCAGAAGCAGGGCGCGGCGATGGCGGCTGAGGCGAAAAAACGCGGTTGGGACTGGAAGGACACCTATGCGGTGATCAACACCTTCAACGAACTCGACACGGGTAAAAAGCGCACTGACGGTTCGGTTAAATCGCTGGAAGATGCTGGTTTTCCTAAAGACCATATTCTGTTCACCGCGGCCAAGACGCTCGATGTACCGGGCAGTATGGACGCCACCAACTCGGCGTTGGTCAAGCTGCCCAGCGGTGCCAGGAACTTGATTATCGGTGGTATGAACGACAACACGGTGCTCGGTGGCGTGCGCGCTACGGAAACGGCCGGTTTTGCTGCGGCCAATGTGATTGGTATTGGCATCAATGGTACGGATGCCATTGGCGAGCTGAAAAAGGCTGACAGTGGTTTTTTCGGTTCGATGCTGCCTAGTCCGCATATCGAGGGCTACAACACTGCGCTGATGATGTATGAGTGGGTCACCAAAGGTACGGAGCCGCCCAAGTACACGGCCATGGACGAGGTGACGCTGATTACACGGGAGAACTTCAAGCAAGAGCTGACGAAGATTGGGTTGTGGCAGTGAGGTAGGTTTGGCAGGAGGGGTTGGATCAGACGGAGTACATATCCATTTCTTCGGTAATGGCTAGTTATGGTTCCGCCCTTACGGCGGGTCACTTTTGCAAGGACCGGAATGCCGGCCCAGTCAAAAGTAACCAAAAGGTCCTCGCCCCACCACTCGGCACCTCGCCTAGGCTCGGTGTGCCAGAACGAAGGCTTGAATCCGTGGGCCGCCGCGATGGGCCATCCTTGGCCCAGCGCGGCTAACCCGGCGTCCTGCCGGGTTACCCACGGATTCAAGCCTGCGTTCGGCCATCGTGGTTAACGGGGCGTCTCAGATCAAGATCAAGATCTACAGCACGGCGGCCTGAAAGCCGACCTGAGTGGTTGAAGCAAGAGCCAGATCAAGTGCAAAGCAAAAGCCTGTCTACCTGATGCAACGCGGTCTAAATGTGGGAGCGGGCTTGCTCGCGAATGCGGTGTATCAGTCAATTCATCCGTCATTGACCCACCGCATTCGCGAGCAAGCCCGCTCCCACAGTTGACCGCATGCA
>NZ_CBFHAZ010000084.1:0-27933 GCF_965653655.1 Pseudomonas onubensis
TTGCTCGCGAATGCGGTGGGTCAGTCAGCATCCATGTGTCTGGCCTACCGCATTCGCGAGCAAGCCCGCTCCCACAGTTTTGATTGTGTACAGGCAGGCGGGGTTGCGGATTTAAGGCACTCGATCAGATCATTCCCACGCGGGAGCGTGGGAACGATCTGTTAGCGCATGTGCAGGATAATCGGGCTGCTGCTGGCCGGGTCTGTATGCCCGCGCAGCTTGTTAACTGCCGCTGCCTCTACCGCGCCGCCGTTGTTGCCCCATGTACCGCGCACATAGCTCAACACCTGGGCGATTTCCTGGTCGGACAATTGCTCGCGGAACGCCGGCATGCGGTACGCGTCCGGCACACCGGCGGTCACGATGCGTTGCGAGCCATTGAGGGTGATGTTGATCGCCGAGGCGCTTTCCTTGGCCAGGGCTGAGGTGGCACCGGCCAACGGTGGCATCCACTCCGGCTGGCCTTTGCCGTCCAGGCCATGGCAGGAGGCGCAGCGGGTGGCATAGGTGTGGGCTCCCGGAGCGCTTGTGTCGAGCGATGCCGTTTGGTATTGCCACGGCGAACCGTCACGCTGCGGATCCCCAGGTAACGACTTGAGATAACGCGCAATGGCCGCCAGGTCGTCGTCTTGCATGAACTGCGTGGAGTTGTTAAACGCCTCGGTCATCGAGCCATACACCACCGCGTGTTTATTACGCCCGGTCTTGAGGAACTGCACAATCTCCGGCTCGCTCCAGCGGCCCAAACCGGTGTTGTGGTCCTGGCGCAGGCTCGGTGCGTACCAGCCGTCGAGCAGGGCACCGGCGAGGAACGGCGCGCCGGACTCATCCAGGGCCTTCTCGTTAAAGGCCAGCCCACGCGGCGTGTGGCAACTGCCGCAGTGGCCGGGGCCTTGGACGATATAGGCGCCACGGTTCCACAACGCGTCCTGCTCGGGTTTGGCGGCATAGGTTTTAGTCGGCGCGAACACGCCGTTCCACAGCGCGATTGGCCAACGCATATTCAGCGGCCACGGAATGCTGCTGGGAATGTTCGGCTCGCTGGCCGGTTGCACGCCCTGTATGAAAAACGCATACAGCGCACGCATATCGTCGTCGCTGAGTTTCACGTAGGACGGGTAGGGCATGGCCGGGTAGAGCCGTCGCCCACCCGGTGCCACGCCGTGGCGCACGGCGCGGTCGAAGTCAGCCAGGCTGTAGGTGCCGATGCCGACGTTTTTGTCCGGCGTGATGTTGGTGGCATGGATGGCGCCCAGCGGCGTAGCCATTTCCAGGCCGCCAGCGAACGGCGCTTTGCCCGGCAGGCTGTGGCAGGCCACGCAATCACTGACGCGGGCGACGTATTCGCCACGGCTGACCAGTGTCGGGTCGGCGGTGGCGTTGGCCTGTTCAAACGGCGAAGCAGGTTGGCGGGTGACGTACCAGGCCAGCAGGCCGGCGGCGACCGCGCCGGCCAGCACCAGCCAGCCAGCGGTTCTAGCCAATCGTTGGTTGTTCATAGGCGTTCCTTGTCGGTCAGGCGAAGGTGTAGCGGCTCAAGGGCAGGCTGCGGATGCGCTGGCCGGTCAAGTGCGCCACCGCATTGGCCACGGCAGGCGCCACTGCAGGTAGCGGCGGCTCGCCGATACCGCCCATCTTTTCGCCGCTCTCGACGATCTTTACGTGCACCTTGGCCATCCGCGAGGGTGGCAGGATCGGGTAAAGGTCGTAGTTGCGCGCCCGTGGTTTACCGTCCACGTACACCGCTTCTTCCACCAACGTTTGTGACAAGCCCAACGCTACGGCGCCATTGACCTGGGCCTCGATGATCGCCGGGTTGACGATGCTGCCAGGGTCGATGGCTTCCCAGATGTGATGCACCTTGACCTGGCCGTTTTCGATCGACACTTCGGCAACCACCGCCGCATGCGAGCCAAAGGGCGAGGCCATGGCCACGCCGCGGGCACGCCGGCTGCCGTCTTCGGCGGTATACGGGCCACGTTTCCAGCCACCGGACAACTCGCCCACCGCTTGCAGCAACGTGGTCAGGCGTTTGTTGTCGCGCAGCAGGTGCAGGCGCAACTCGTACGGGTCATGGCCGCCTTTGTCGGCCAGTTCATCGAGGAAGGCTTCGTAGAAAAAGTCATTCAGCGAGTTACCCACCGAACGCCAGTAGCCGAGCATGGTCGGGCCTTTGACGTAGATCTGGGCGATGCGCTTGTTAGGAATCGCGTAGGACTTGCCCGACAACCCTTCGAGGGCCGTCGGGTCGATTTTGTCGCCCTGTTTGCCGGCGATGGCTTCGGATGGGCCTTCGGTGGCGCTCACGGCTTCGATGGCCACCGGCAAGCCTTTGTCATCCAGCGCCGCGCGGAACTTGACCACCGCGACCGGGCGCAGCACATCGCGCAGGAACTCTTCTTCGCGGCTCCAGATCAGCTTGACCGGGCGGCCCACGGCTTTGGCCAATGCGACGGCCTGCGGGTACGGGTTGGCCGAGTCATACAGGAAATGCCGGCCGAAAAAGCCGCCCAGTAACGGCGAGTGCAGGGTGATCTTCGACACGTCCAGCCCGGTGCGCTTGGCGATGTCGGCGCGGAACATGTCCGGCGCCTGGTTCGGCAGCCACACTTCCAGCGTGCCATCCGGGTTATAGCGCGCCAGGGCCGATGGCGGCTCCAGTTGGGCGTGGTTGACGTACTGGTTATGGTAGGTGGCTTCGACCTTGGTCTTGGCATTTGCCAACGTGGCGTTGACGTCGCCTTCGTTTTCTTCGTCGCGGGCCGGGCCTTGCTGGGCGGCGAGGAAGTCACGGTATTTGTCGCTGGAAAAATCCGCCGGCATGGCGCGCACTGTAGAGTCGGCGGCGGCTTCCAGCCATTCGACTTGAATAGCTTCTACTGCACGCTTGGCGTGCCACCAGCGCTCGGCCACCACGGCCACGGCGCCAGGCAATTGATGCACCGAGTGCACGCCTTTCATGGCTTCGACCTGGGACTGATTGCGCAGGCTGCCCACGGTCATGCCCAGGCGCGGCGCATGCTGGACGGCGGCGTGGAGCATGCCGTCGACCTTGAGGTCGATGCTGTATTGCGCCTTGCCAGTGGACTTGTCGTAGGCATCCAGGCGTTTGACCGGCTTGCCGATCCAGCGGAATTGGCTCGGGTCGCGCAGGGTGATAGTGGACGGGTCAGGCACCGGCATGTCGAGGGCGCGGCTGGCGAGTTCGCCGTAGCCCAGCGAGCGGCCCGAGGCGGCGTGTACCACGCGGCCGGGTGTGGTGGTCAGTTGCGCGACCGGCACGCCCAGTTGCTCGGCACCGGCCTGCAACAGCATGGCGCGGGCCAGAGCGCCGAGGCGGCGCATCACTGGGTAACTCATGCGCACCGACATGCTGCCGCCGGTGATGCGCATACCGTTTTCCATCACCACATAGGCATCGCCCGGTGGCGCGGCCTCGACAATGAAGGTGGCAGGGTCGGCGTCCAGTTCTTCACCGACAATTTGCGCCATGGCGGTGTGGGTGCCTTGGCCGCCTTCCATAAAGGGGCTGAGCAGGCGCACCGTGCCGTCCGGGCGAATCTCCAGAAACGCCGGCACCTGCGTGCCGCGCTCCGCAGGGTTGGCGGTGGCCGCGAAGGCGCGGCCGCCACCCAGCGGCAAGCCGAAACCAATCACCAGCGCGCCCACGGCGGTGCTGGCCAGAAAGCGCCGGCGTGACAGGTTGACCGGGTCGCCCAGGGCCACATCCAGCAATTCGTTGCGCGTATTCATCATGCGCGCTCCTTCTGCTGGGCCAAATCCTGCATGGCGGTGTGGATGGCGTTATAGGTGCCGCAGCGGCACAGGTTGACCATGGCGGCATCGATTTGCGCGACCGTCGGCGCGGGGGTGTGCTTGAGCAGCGCCGTGGCCGCCATCACCTGCCCGGACTGGCAATAACCGCATTGCGCCACCTGATGTTCGACCCAGGCGGCGACCACGTGCTTGCCCACCGCATCGTCCTCAATGGCCTCGATGGTCGTGACCTCGCGGCCGACCACACCCGCCACCGGGGTAACGCAGGAGCGCACCACATTACCGTCCACCAGTACCGAACAGGCGCCGCACTGGGCCAGGCCGCAACCGTACTTGGTGCCGGTCATGCCGAGGTCGTCGCGGATCACCCACAGCAGCGGCGTGTCGGCGTCGGCATCGACCTGGTAGGTCTTTTGGTTGATACGTAATTCCATGGCGGGTTCACCTGCTGATCATCGGTTGGTGGTGCTGAGCTCTTTTGAGCCCTTATAAGAAGAGTGGGACTTGTGGCCCATCGTTGCACTCTAGACCACGGCGCAAGGGCTATCTATCCGCCAGTCGATAAGTCGGAGGATCAGGCAAGTATTTCGCAGGAATGCACTACCCGGCCGCTTGATCGTTCCCACGCTCCGCGTGGTAACGCATCCAGTGACGCTCCGCGTCACGGCGTCAGAAAGCGGGACGCGGAGCGTCCCGGGCGGCATTCCTTTGAGGCGCGTGGGAACGATCCTATAGGCACCCCTTTGCGCGTAGGCAACCTCTGAACCGACCCGGCTCGCCGCACTTTTTTTCATTCTGCTGATCTACCCCTGTCACGACCCCGCTCATTCAGAGCGAGGCAGCAGAACCAGACCCGGTGCCGATGGATCGAACCTCAACTACTTTTATCTCCCGCTGGCCTTTGTTGTCAGCGGCTCTATTGGCCCTGTTTGCCAGCGGTTGCAGCCAGCAGCAGGGCCGCGATATCGCCAGCCAGTTCAGCAATGGCAGGCCCGACGAGTTCTTCCAGACCAGCGTCGACCGCATGGCAACCTTGAGCATGCGCGACAACCTGCAAAGCCTGTATCTGCTGATGAGCAAGCTCTACCTGCGCAACCCCAACCAGTGGCGCCAATCCGGTTACCCGGATGCGGTGAGCGCCGCGCGGGAAATCCGCCAGGCCATCGAGCAGCAGCAACCGCTGCCGGCCCTGGGCGAGCGGCGCGATCTCGCAGCCTTGAGCTACTCGTTAAGCCCGGATTTTAAAGGCGACCGGGTCGGCGCGTTTATCTACGCGATCGGCAGCATGCTGGTGACCGCCCACGGCGGCCGCACCCAGTTCTATATGACCGACTCAATCAACCCGCAGTTTGTCAGCAACGCCGCACGTAACATCGAGAAAGCCACCTGGCTGCTCAGTCAACGCCAGGACGCCAACGGCGTATTACTGCTGTTTTCCAACGAGATATCGGAGGAGGGCAGCAACCTCAGCTTTGCGGTCGAGTTCGGCAAAGTAGTCGCGCGCCTCGACCTGCTCGCGCAGATGCTCGATGAACGCTACCGACGTGTGGCGCTCAACTATGCGCAGAGTTTGCTGCTGATGAATTTCTTGCCGGTGCAGTAATGTAGGTACGGCATGTCCCTTTCAAGTGTAGGAAAGGGCCTATCTTGAGGCCCCTCGCTTGAAACACCCTTCGGTGGGCAATAGCCTCGGGCTTTTCTCAACGGATGAGTGCGTACCTTGGGTAAGCGAAAAACGGTTTGGCCTACGGATCGCGAGGTTCGTCTGCGATTTATCCTCTTTGCAGTGATCGATGTGGCAAGCGCCCAGGGGGTTCCTGCAGAGGTGTTATTGAGCGCTCATAAACTGCTGCGCGATTCGCCGGCGGAGTCTCAGTTGCGTAAAGCCCTGGCTGAGATCCTGGCGTGCGATGAAATGGCGGGGTTCAGTTTCCCCTGGGGGTCTGAGGCGGATGAATTTATGCGCACGATTGAACCGCTGAAAGGCCAGGCTGATTATCAGAAATTGCCCACGGGTTAGATCGTTTATTTCCTTAAGTGAGGTTGCAAGGCTTTAATCGCATATCCATCTTGGCGTTAATGCGGTGCCAGTAGCGGCTGTGTATGTCTTTGCATCGCTTCATCTGTGTTCACGTACGACTTCGCTGTAGGGGTCACCCAAGCAAGCTCCCGAACAGCCATTTGTGCTGCTCTGCCGTCGTCTTGCGCCGTTACTCGGTGCCTCTAGAATCGGCGCCAGAACTTAGCCATTTCCTGTCGATTACGGAGTTTCGAACATGATGAACGCAATGCAGATGCCGATGAACACGTCCATGCCAATGATGCCGATGATGGGCATGCCGATGATGATGGCGACCATGAAGTGTGAAATGGCGGGCGATGCCATGATGTGCACCATGAAGCCGGCGGCGGGTATGGACATGGCGCAGTTCAAGACCAATGCCGAGATGATGGCGATGATGATGAACTGCGGCATGCCGATGATGATGCAGTGCGCCAACATGTCGATGCTGTGCATGTCGGCCGATGCCATGAAGATGATGGCTGACATGAACATGCCGATGATGGGCATGCCGATGCCGATGATGAAATGCATGATGGAATGCAGCGTGATGGGCGACAGCATGATGTGCAAAATGATGCCGATGCCAGGCATGAGCGTGGCCATGATGGAAAACTGCTGCATGCTGATGAAAAAACTGATGAACGACTGCGCCATGCCGATGATGATGAGCTGCAACGGCATGCCGATGATGTGCTGCACCTGCTGATCGCTGCTGCGTAAAACACGTGCAAAAAAGCCCCGACTTGTCGGGGCTTTTTTGCATTCAGTCCAGGCGTTCCGGGTAGGTGATCACCAAAAATGCCACTGCCTCGCTGTCCGCCGGGTTGCGGTAGCGGTGGGGCTGGTCGGCGTAGAACAGGATCGAGTCGCCGGTGGAGAGCAAGTAACGCTCATCGTTGACGCTGACTTCCAGTACGCCCTGGGCCACCACCAGGTTTTCCTGAATGCCGGGGCCGTGGCCGGCGGAAACTTCCTCGCCGAGCGCGCGCAGGCGGATTTCGTAAAATTCCGATTGGCGGGCGGTATCAAAGGGAAACAACGCACGGCTGACGAAGGCTCCGTCGGCACTCACCAGGCGTTTGCTCTGTTGCGCCGGTAACACCTCGACGCCTTCAAAGGCACGGTCCTCCAGAAAGGCCGCGACCGACACCTTTAAACCTTTGGCGATTTTGCACAGCACCTTGATCGACGGCACGCTGCGGCCGGACTCGATCTGCGCCAGCATCGCACGGCTCACGCCGCATGCGCGTGCCAGCCCGTCCAGCGAGAGGTGGCGTTTACTGCGCAAACGTTGCAGGTTCTGCGCCACGCACAGGCTGGTGTCGTCATCCTCAATCGCAGGTTTTGGCAGTGTTTCGGCTGATTCGGGCAGTACCTGTAAAAAATTCATCGGCGTTACGCCCGGCGCGTATCACTGGCGGTTGCGGTGTGGGCGGAGAACACCGCAAGCCCCGCGCGTGCCGCGTACATCGCCCACATCAGCTCGGCCGCGGCACGCGCTTGGCGGCGTTTGCGGTGGAGGGTCAAGTCAATAACGCTGGCGGATGTGTGCATGCTGGGATCTCGTGGGCGACTCAATGACCCCACAGTAATGCGTGCTGGTTATTTCTTTAAATACTGAGTTTGCATGTGTTAATGCGATTTTGGACTTAGAAAATAATCTCGGTCCGATGCTGTTGTGGGAAGGGTCTGGTCCGTTAATTAAGCGTGACCTGGTGGGCCTGCCTGGCTTCCCATCACTGTTCGCGTGATGGCCCAGGCTTTTTCACGCCCCCGAATTCCAAGGATTTACCCCCATGTTGTTGCGCCAACCCCCACTGCTGTTTGCCGCCCTGACCTTCAGTTCACTGGCGCAAGCCGACACCCTGCAACTGGCCCCGGTCGAAGTCTCCAGCAGCGAGGCCAGCGCCGCCGAAGTGGCCCAGGCGCAGCTCAAGAGTGTGCCTGGCGGCACTAACTTCATCGATATGAGCAGCGTGCAGCAGGGACGCGTCAGCACCAACGAAGATGTGTTCAAGTACCAGGCCGGCGTGTACGCCAAGGCGGCGAATAATGAAGGGGTGAAGCTGTCGATCCGCGGTTCCGGCCTGAACCGCAGCCCCGGCTCCCACGCCTCGGGCCTGTATGAAATGCTCGACGGTTTGCCGCTCACCGGCCCCGGCGGCACGCCCTATGAACTCAAGGACCCGCTGTGGCAAAGCCGCGTCGAGGTGCTGCGCGGTGCCAACGGTTTTGACCAGGGCGCCCTGGCCCTCGGTGGCTCGGTCAACTATGTCACGCATACCGGCTATGACGCGCCGAAGTTGCAGGTGCGCTATGAAGTGGGCAGTCGCGGTTATGCCCAGCGCGAAATCAGCTCCGGCCAGGTGCTGGGCGACGCCGACTATTACATCAGCCTCACCGACTCCGAATCCGACGGCTATCAGCACCAGAGCGCGGGCACCGGCAAGGGCATTGCGGCCAACTTTGGCTACCGCTTCAACCCGGACCTGGAGACGCGCTTCTATTTTCGCTACCGCGAAACCACCAACGACAGCCCCGGCAAGTTGACGCGCTACCAGATCAGCCACGACCCAACCGCCGCCAACCGCCTCAACGCCGCCCGCGACTCGAAGCGCCTGCAGCCGGGCTCGACCTGGATCGCCAACAAGACCACCTTGCAGCTCGATGACAGTTCCCGCGTCGAGGTGGGGCTGGCCTACCACGACTACCCGATGGATTTGCGCGAAGGGCTCAACCGCCTGAAAGTCGCCTACACCGATGTCAGCGGCACCCTGAACTACATCCGCCAGGACAGTTGGTTTGGCCACGACAGCAAAACCACCCTTGGCCTGCGCACCACCCAGGCGATGCCCAACAACGGCGCCTCGGAATATGTGCGCGTGCCGTCGAGCAACCCCGCCAGCTATTACGCCCCGGGCACCAAAACCCGCGACTACAGCTACCTGGGCTCCGACACGGTGCTGCATATCGGCAACGAGCTGGAGCTTGCGCAAGACCTGTGGCTGACCACCGGCCTGGCGGCGATCTACACCCGCCGCGAAACCCAGGTCAGTTACCCCGAAGGGCAGCCGCCGCTTAGTCAGCATGATTGGGACTACGCGCCGCGTATCGGCCTGCGCTATGACTTCACCCCGCAGTTGCAGGTGTACGGCAACCTGAGCCGTTCGGTCGAGCCGCCGCACGCGTGGTCGATGATCTGGGGCTCCAACAAATATTTTACCGGTGGCCCGGCCAACGGGTTGGCCCGCGAAGGCGTGAGCTTGCGCAATCAGACCGCCACCACCGTGGAGATAGGCGGGCGCGGTGAGCAATGGTTTGGCCAGTGGGACCTGGCGCTGTACCGCTCCGAAGTGCGTCACGAACTGCTCACGGTGGAAACCCAGGCGCAGACACAGGCCAGCAGCGCCGTCGTCGCCGAAGCCAACGCCAGCCCCACCGTGCACCAGGGCGTGGAGTTGAGCCTGCTCAGCCCGTTGTGGGACGGTGGTGGTAATGGCCAGGTGGCCCTGCGCCAGGCCTACACCTACAGCGATTTCCACTACCGTGACGACGACCGCTTCGGCGCCAACACCTTGCCGGGCATCCCCAAGCATTACTACCAGGCGCAAGTACGCTACAGCCACCCGACCGGTTTCTACACCAGCCTCAACACCGAGCATGCTTCACGGGTGGCGGTGGACTACGCCAACTCTTACTACGCGGCGGCGTACACAACCCTGGGTGCCACCTTCGGCTACGACGCGCCGAAACAAGACTGGCAAGCCTGGGTTGATCTGCGCAACCTCACCAACCGCCGTTATGCCGATACCGTCACACCGGGTTATGACGACAAGGGGTTGGATGTAGCGCGTTCTACGCCGGCCGATGGGCGCGGTATCTATACCGGTGTGTCCTGGAGCTGGCGCTAAGCGGATTTAGCTGTAAGCGAGGTCAAACTGTGGGAGCGGGCTTGCTCGCGAATGCGGTGGGCCAGTCAATTCATCTGTAACTGATCCACCGCCTTCGCGAGCAAGTCGAATCGTCGCACCGCCGCTCCCACATTGACCGTGCACAACTTCCACAAACTCGCAGCTGCCACAAAACTGCGCCACCCGAGTGGCCCTTGCCCCGCCACAGTTTTACTGGCATTGTTCGCGCAATTGGTAATATTTCCCATTTGAGAAGTTTTTGCGCATGCATGACATTCCGGCCGCGCCGGGCGATTGCGCCCGTCAGCAGACCCTTACGGCGATGTACAGCGAGCACCATGGCTGGTTGCACGGCTGGCTGCGCAAAAAACTCGGGTGTTCCCACTACGCCGCCGACCTGGCCCACGATGCGTTTATCCGCGTGTTGATGCTGGCCGATCCGCAGGCCATCAAGGAACCTCGCGCCTTTCTCGCCACCACCGCCGGGCGCCTGTTGATCGATGGCGCGCGCCGCCGCCGGATCGAAAAGGCCTACCTGCAAGCCCTGCTGGTGCAGTGTGAAGACGCCGGCATGCCCGACCCGGCCGCCATCCACGTGGCGCTGCAAGCCTTGGAGCGCATCGCCGAGATGCTCGCCGGCCTGCCCGCAAAAACCCGTGAAGCCTTCCTGTTAAGCCGCCTCGACGGGCTCACCTACAGTGAAATCGCCGCACGCCTTGAGGTGTCACCCAGCACGGTCAAAAACTACCTGTCCACCGCGCTGGTGCATTGCTACCACAGCCTGTACGCGGCGGACCCGTTGCCGTGAACTCTGAGCAGATCATTCAACAAGCGGCGAATTGGCTGACGCGGTTGCACGACGAAGACGTCGGTGAGGCCGAACGCCAAGCCTTCAACACCTGGTGCCAGGCCGACCCGCGCCATTCCGTGGCCATCGAGCGCATGCGCTCGCTGTGGGGTGGCTTTGATACTTTGCCCGCGCAACCGGCACGCATCGCCCTCAATCGCGCTTTTGCGCCCCAACGTTCGCGCCGGGTGCAGGCCTTGGGTGTGCTCGGCGTAGTGCTGTGCGGCTGGTTCGGTGTGCAGCACATGCCGGTGTGGATGGCCGACCAGCGCACCGGCGTCGGCGAGCGCCGCCAGGTCGCCCTCGAAGACGGCAGCCAGTTGCAGCTCAACAGCAACTCGGCGGTGGACGTGAAATTCGACGGCCACCAGCGCGTGATCGAACTGCTGCAAGGCGAGCTGTGGGTTGAGGTGGCCAAGGACGCGCAACGGCCATTCGTGGTACGCACCGATCAAGGCACGGCCACGGCCTTGGGCACGCGTTATCTGGTCAAGCGTGCGGCGGACGGCAGCACCGTGGTGACGGTGATCGAGTCCACCGTGGCGGTCCAGGGTGACACGGGTGAGGGCGTCAAGGTCACGGCCGGGCAGCGCACGGTTCTGGATCATGGCCACGCGGGGACTGTACAGGCGACCGCCAGCGCCGATCCGGATGCCTGGACGCGTGGCCTGCTCAAGGTCAACGACCAACCGCTGAGTGAGGTGCTGCAAACCCTGGCCAGCTACCGTCACGGCTTGGTGCGCTTCGATGCCCAGGCGTTGAAAAACCTGCGCGTTTCCGGGGTGTTCAAGCTCGATGACACGGCGGCGGCGCTCTCGGCGCTGGCCGATAATCTGCCGATCCGAGTGGAGTACTTCACCGACCTGATGGTGGTGGTCAAACCGCGCTAGCTCAACCTTCGTGCTGGCGCAGGCGCTTGTACAGGGTGTTGCGGCTTACGCCCAGCTCCCGCGCCAGGTGCGAGATATTGCCGCCCGCCGCTTTCAGGCGTTGGGTCAGGTCGCTACTGTCCTCCAGGCTTGGCTGGGTGGGCAAGGGCGCCGCCACGTTCAGGTCGACGAAGAAATCATCCGGCAAATGCTCCGGTCGCACCGGCTGCTCCTCGGCCATCGCCAGCGCCACCTGCAACACGCTGCTGACCTGGCGCAGGTTGCCCGGCCACGGGTGTTGTTCGAACAAGGCCAGCACCTCGGCACTCAGCCCGGCCCATTGGGTCGGCTCACGGTGCTGCTGCCACAACTGCTGGAACAGCGCCTGTTTGTCGGTGCGTTCGCGCAAGGGCGGCAGTTCCAGGGTCAGGCCACCGATGCGGTAGTACAAATCCTCACGAAAACGCCCGGCCTGCACCCAGTCGCGCAGGGCACGGTTGGTGGCCGAAATAATGCGTAAGTCCACCGGGAACAGCTCGCTGCTGCCCACCGGCTGCACGCAGCGCTCCTGTAGCACGCGCAGCAAGCGGGCCTGGGTCGGCAGCGGCATATCGCCAATTTCATCCAGAAACAGCGTGCCCTTGTCCGCCTTGCGAATCAGGCCGATGCTGCCTTTCTGGTTAGCGCCGGTAAAGGCACCTTTTTCATAGCCAAACAGCTCGGATTCCACCAGTTCGGCGGGGATCGCTGCACAGTTCACCGCAATGAACGCTTGTTTGCTGCGCGAACTAGCCTGGTGCAGGGCTTTGACGAACACCTCTTTGCCGACGCCGGTCTCGCCGTGAATCAACAACGGAATGTCCTTTTCCAGCAAACGCTCGGCCTGACGCACGGCCTTTTCCACGCGCACATCGCCAAAGTGCAGGGTCTGGATGCTCATCGGCGCAGGTTTGGTGGGCTTGGGCTCAGCAAAGACCCGCGCCTGCACCGGCATCTTCTGCGGCCGCTTCAATAAACACTGGAACCGATTGCGGCCGGCCGCCTGCAACGAGAACGGCAAGCCCTCCGGTTGATTCAACAATTCCAGCAGCGAGACTTTAAACAAACTGTCGATCAGCACCCGCGACAGGCTGATGCCCAGCAAGTTGTCGGCGCGGCGGTTGGCCGACAGCACCTGGCCGCTGTCATCAAAAATAATCAGGCCCGCCCATTGGCTGTCGAGGTTGTTCAGGCCGGTGTTGAAGGTCAGTTGAAAATGCTCGCCGCGAAACAGGTTGAGAATCAGCCGGTTCTCCACGGTCTGGCTCATCATCTTGACCATGCCCAAGGTGTGGGAGGGCGGCAGGTAGCTGTCGCTGGACACATCCAGCACCGCGATTATTTCGCGCTGGGCATCGAAGATCGGCGCCGCCGAGCCGGTCATGAAGCGGTTGGCCTTGAGAAAGTGTTCATCGTGCTCGATATGCACCGCCTGGGCACAGGCCAGCGCGGTGCCGATGGCGTTGGTGCCGCTTGAGCGCTCCATCCAACTGGCGCCGGCGCTGAAGCCCCGCGCCAGCTTCGGCTCGATAAAACGCTGGGTGCCCCACGAGGTCAGCACCTGGCCCTGGTTGTCGGCCAGCATGATCAGGCAGTTGGAATTGCTGAGGATGTTTTCGTAGTAGGGCAGCACTTCCTGATGGGTGGTCTGCACCAGCGAATGCTGGCTTTCGAGCAACTGGCTGATGCCTTCGGCGGGCAGTTGATCGAAGCTGGGCGTGCTCTGGTGGTCCAGGCCAAAGGCGCGGCAACGGCGCCAGGATTCCTGGATAAGGGTGTCGTGTGCCAAGGGTTCGGCCATGGGGGGGCGACCTTCTTTTATTTTTATTGTTATCAAGCCTTGCGCCGTCCAACTGTGGGAGCAGGCAAGCCAGCTCCCACATTAAAGCTGTGGCGCCTATCGATTGTTGTTCAGAACTGTTCAATGTCAACCCACCCGCTGTTCAGTTGTTCAGCGCTGGTTGTTCATTTGTGTTCATGCCTGAACATCCTGTTCAGCCCATTTCCTTACAGATCAACCACCTGCCACTTCTGGCACGAAACTCGCTCTTACGAATGGCCAGAATCATTCCAATAATAAAAAGGGCGTGTCATGTCATTGACCCTGGAACATGTCTCCCGCGTCGTCGAAGGCCAGACCTGGATCGACGACGCCAACCTGCGTTTCGAAGCCGGTTCCTTCAACGTCTTGCTCGGCCGTACGCTGTCCGGCAAGACCAGCCTGATGCGCCTGATGGCCGGGCTGGACAAGCCCGACAGCGGCCGCATCCTGATGAACGGCGTAGACGTCACCCACAAGCCGGTGCGCTTGCGCAACGTGTCGATGGTCTACCAACAGTTCATCAATTACCCGACCATGACCGTGTTCGAAAACATCGCCTCGCCGTTGCGCCAGGCCGGTGTGTCCAACGACCTGATCCACAGCAAGGTGCTGGAAACCGCGCAGATGTTGCGCATCGAGAAGTTCCTGCAGCGTCACCCGCTGGAGCTGTCCGGCGGCCAGCAGCAACGCACGGCCATGGCCCGCGCCTTGGTCAAAGACGCCGAGCTGATCCTGTTCGATGAGCCGCTGGTGAACCTGGACTACAAATTACGCGAAGAGCTGCGTCAGGAAATGCGCGAACTGTTCAAGGCGCGCCATACCATTGCCATCTATGCCACCACCGAACCCAACGAGGCGTTGGCACTGGGCGGCACCACCACCATCCTGCACGAAGGCCGGGTGATCCAGAGCGGCAAGGCCGCCGAGGTCTATCACCAGCCCCAGACGGTGCTGGCCGCCGAGCTGTTTTCCGAACCGCCGATAAACCTGATGCCGGGGCGTATCAGCGGCAACGAAGTGAGTTTTGCCAATGTCGTGCACTTCCCGTTGAACGTGGACCTGCGCCCCATCGGCGAAGGCGAGTTCCGGTTTGGCGTGCGCCCCAGCCATATCAGCCTGGTGCCGAGCAACGACGATGACCTGGAACTGGCGGTGACCGTGGAGGTGGCCGAGATCAGCGGTTCGGAAACCTTCCTGCATGTGCGCAGCGAGCACTTTTTGTTGGTGCTGCACTTACCGGGCGTCCATGAGTACGACGTCGACGCGCCGATCCGCGTGTATATCCCCACCCATAAACTCTTTGTGTTCGATGGCCAGGGCCGTTTGGTCCAGGCCCCCGGGCGCCGCGTTGCGAGGGTTGCCTGATGGCCGAAATCCATTTGCAGAACCTCGCGCACAGCTACAGCCCTACGCCCAATGGCCCTGAGGACTACGCCATTCGGGCCATGAACCATGTGTGGGAGCAGGGCGGTGCCTACGCCTTGCTCGGGCCGTCGGGCTGCGGCAAGTCGACATTGCTCAACATCATCTCCGGCTTGCTCAGTCCGTCCGAAGGCCAAGTGCTGTTTGACGCCAAAGTGGTCAACGAACTGACCCCGGAAAAACGCAATATTGCCCAGGTGTTCCAGTTCCCGGTGGTGTACGACACCATGACGGTGTTCGACAACCTGGCGTTTCCCCTGCGAAACCAGGGCATGGCTGAGGCGAAAATCCACAGCAAGGTGCAGGAAATTGCCGAAGTCCTCGACCTGCAAGCCCTGCTGAGCAAAAAAGCCCGCAACCTCACCGCCGATGAAAAGCAAAAAGTTTCCATGGGCCGTGGCCTGGTGCGCGATGACGTGTCGGCGATCCTGTTCGACGAACCGCTGACGGTGATCGACCCGCACCTCAAATGGAAATTGCGCCGCAAGCTCAAGCAGATTCATGAGCAGTTCAATATCACCATGGTCTACGTCACCCACGACCAGCTTGAGGCGTCGACCTTCGCTGACAAAATCGCGGTGATGTATGGCGGGCAGATCGTGCAGTTCGGCACGCCGCGTGAGTTGTTCGAGCGGCCCAGCCACACCTTTGTCGGCTATTTCATCGGCAGCCCTGGGATGAATCTGATCGAGGTGCAGGCCGAAGCCGGCGGCGTGCGCTTTGCCGGCACGTTATTGCCGCTGTCCGAGGCCTTGCAACAGCGCCTGCGCGCGGCGGACTACAAAAAGCTGCAGGTGGGTATCCGCCCGGAATTTATCCACGTGTGGGACGAGTACAACCCTGACGCCCTGCAGGCCGACGTCGTTCATGTGGAAGACCTCGGCACCTACAAGATCATGACCCTCAACCTTGACGGCGCGCCGTTGAAAGTGCGCCTGGCCGAAGACAAACCGGTGCCGGAAGGCAAAGCCTCCATCAGTTTTCCCGCGCAATGGTTGATGGTGTACGCCGACGATTACCTGCTGGAGGTGCAGCCATGAACAAGGTGCAGAACAACAAAGCCTGGTGGCTGGTGTTGCCGGTGTTCCTGCTGGTGGCGTTCAGCGCGGTGATCCCGATGATGACCGTGGTCAACTATTCGGTGCAGGACATTTTCGACCAGTCCAGCCGCTATTTTGTCGGCGCCGACTGGTACAAACAGGTGCTCCTCGACCCACGCCTGCATGACTCCTTGCTGCGCCAGTTCATCTATTCGGCCTGCGTGCTGCTGATCGAAATCCCGCTGGGCATCGCCATCGCCCTGACCATGCCGACCAAGGGCCGCTGGTCGTCATTAGTGTTGATCATTCTGGCGATTCCGCTGCTGATCCCGTGGAACGTGGTCGGCACCATCTGGCAGATTTTTGGCCGCGCCGACATTGGCCTGTTGGGTTCGACGCTTAACGCCATGGGCATCAGCTACAACTATGCGGCCAACACCATGGACGCCTGGGTGACTGTGCTGGTGATGGACGTGTGGCACTGGACTTCACTGGTGGCGCTGCTGTGTTACTCGGGGCTGCGTGCGATTCCGGATGTGTACTACCAGGCCGCGCGGATTGATCGCGCATCCGCCTGGGCGGTGTTCCGACATATCCAGTTGCCAAAGATGAAAAGCGTGCTGCTGATTGCGGTGATGTTGCGCTTTATGGACAGCTTCATGATCTACACCGAGCCTTTCGTGCTGACGGGCGGCGGGCCGGGTAACGCCACTACGTTCCTCAGTCAGACCTTGACCCAAATGGCTGTAGGCCAATTCGACCTGGGCCCGGCGGCGGCGTTTTCCCTGGTGTATTTCCTGATCATCCTGTTGGTGTCCTGGCTGTTCTACACCGCCATGACCCACTCCGACGCCAACCGCTGAGGCCGCCAACATGAGCAAGCGCAAGGTTATCCCGCTGCTGATCTACATCCTGTTTCTGCTGGTGCCGATCTACTGGCTGCTGAACATGTCTTTCAAGAGCAACACCGAAATCCTCGGCGGGCTGACCCTGTTTCCGCAGGATTTTACCCTGGCCAACTACAAAGTGATTTTCACCGACCCGAGTTGGTACACCGGCTACCTCAACTCGCTGTACTACGTGAGCCTGAACACGGTGATCTCCCTGAGCGTGGCGCTGCCGGCGGCCTATGCGTTTTCGCGTTATCGCTTCTTGGGCGACAAGCACCTGTTCTTCTGGCTGCTGACCAACCGCATGGCGCCGCCGGCAGTGTTTTTGCTGCCGTTCTTTCAGCTGTATTCGTCCATCGGCCTGTTCGATACGCATATCGCCGTGGCGCTCGCGCATTGCCTGTTCAACGTGCCGTTGGCGGTGTGGATCCTGGAAGGCTTTATGTCCGGCGTGCCCAAGGAAATCGACGAAACCGCCTACATCGACGGCTACAGTTTTCCCAAGTTTTTCGTGAAGATTTTTATCCCGTTGATTGGCTCCGGTATCGGTGTGACGGCATTTTTCTGCTTCATGTTTTCCTGGGTCGAACTGCTGCTGGCGCGCACTTTGACCTCGGTTAACGCCAAGCCCATCGCGGCGGTGATGACGCGCACGGTCTCGGCTTCCGGCATTGATTGGGGCGTGCTGGCAGCGGCGGGGGTGTTGACCATCCTGCCCGGCATGCTGGTGATCTGGTTTGTTCGCAACCACGTGGCCAAGGGCTTTGCCCTGGGCCGGGTCTAGAGGGTTCGATGATGGAATGGATGGCCTGGACCACCCCGACCGCACTGTTCTTTGTGACGATTGGCCTGCTGCTGGCAGGCATGACCACCTGGGAACTGCGTTCGCCGAGTATTCCTCGGCGCGGTGTGTTGCCGATCAGCACCAGCCGTGGTGATCGTTTGTTTATCGGTCTTCTCGGCAGCGCCTACCTGCATTTGCTGGTAATCGGCGTTACCGACTGGAGCATCTGGGTGGCGTCTGCGCTATCCCTGGTATGGCTGTTGAGTGTGATGCGTTGGGGCTAGTGCCCTTATGAACTAGTGCCCTTATGAATAAACCACCAGGAGGTCTCTATGTTGAATAAAAACAATAAGCTGCGACATAGCATTTCATTGGCCGCCGTACTGGCCTTGAGCGGTTTGAGCGCCACGGCCTGGGCCGATGCGTACGAAGATGCCGCGAAAAAATGGATCGGCAGCGAGTTCAAACCGTCCACCCTTACCGAAGCCCAGCAGCTCGAAGAGTTGAAGTGGTTTATCAAGGCGTCGGAACCGTTCCGTGGGATGAAGATCAACGTGGTGTCGGAAACCCTCACCACCCACGAGTACGAATCCAAGGTACTGGCCAAGGCCTTCAGCGAAATTACCGGCATCAAGCTGACCCACGACCTGCTGCAGGAAGGCGACGTGGTGGAGAAGCTGCAAACCCAGATGCAGTCCGACAAGAATATCTATGACGGCTGGGTTAACGATTCCGACTTGATCGGTACGCACTTTCGCTATGGCAAGACCGAATCCATCACCGACCTGATGGCCAACGAAGGCAAGGACTTCACCTCGCCGACCCTGGATATCAAGGACTTTATCGGCATCTCCTTTACCACTGCGCCGGACGGCAAGATCTACCAGTTGCCCGACCAGCAGTTCGCCAACCTCTACTGGTTCCGCGCCGACTGGTTCGAGCGTGCGGACCTTAAAGCCAAGTTCAAGGAAAAATACGGTTACGAGCTGGGTGTGCCGGTGAACTGGTCGGCCTATGAAGACATTGCCAAATTCTTCAGCGAAGACGTCAAGGAAATCGACGGCAAACGTATTTATGGGCACATGGACTACGGCAAAAAAGACCCATCCCTGGGCTGGCGCTTCACCGATGCCTGGTTCTCCATGGCCGGCGGCGGCGACAAGGGCCTGCCCAACGGTTTGCCGGTGGACGAGTGGGGCATTCGCGTAGAGGACTGCCACCCGGTGGGCTCCAGCGTCACGCGTGGCGGCGACACCAACGGCCCGGCCGCGGTGTTTGCCACGCAAAAATACGTGGACTGGATGAAAGCCTACGCGCCACCGGAAGCGGCGGGCATGACCTTCTCCGAATCCGGCCCGGTGCCGTCCCAGGGCAATATCGCTCAGCAGATCTTCTGGTACACCGCGTTTACCGCCGACATGACCAAACCGGGCCTGCCGGTGGTGAATGCCGATGGCACGCCGAAATGGCGCATGGCGCCGTCGCCGGTCGGGCCGTATTGGGAAAAGGGCATGAAGAAGGGCTATCAGGACGTGGGTTCCTGGACCTTCCTCAAGTCCACGCCCGAGAAGCAAAAGCTTGCGGCCTGGCTGTACGCGCAGTTCGTCACCTCGAAAACCGTGTCACTGAAGAAAACCATCGTTGGCCTGACGCCGATTCGTGAGTCCGACATCAACTCCCAGGCCATGACCGACATGGCGCCCAAACTTGGCGGGCTGGTGGAGTTCTACCGCAGCCCGGCACGGGTGGAGTGGACCCCGACCGGCACCAACGTGCCCGACTACCCACGCCTGGCGCAGCTGTGGTGGAGCAACATCGCCGCAGCGGCCAGCGGCGAGAAAACCCCGCAACAGGCGCTGGATAACCTGGCCAAGGAACAGGACGCGATCATGACGCGCCTGGAGCGCTCCAAGGTGCAGCCGGTGTGCGGCCCGAAAATGAACCCGGAGCGGGATGCGCAATACTGGTTTGACCAGCCGGGTGCGCCGAAGCCGAAGCTGGCGAATGAGAAGCCTAAAGGTGAGACGGTGGCTTATGGTGACCTGTTGAAGCAGTGGGAGGCGGCGCGTAAATAACCCATAGGCCGAAACACTGTACCTGTGGCGAGGGAGCTTGCTCCCGCTGGCCTGCGTAGCAGGCCCATTTTTGGGGCCGCTGCGCAGCCCAGCGGGAGCAAGCTCCCTCGCCACAAGACTAGGTCAGGCGGCCTGCGGCTGGATGTGCAACTGCCCATCCACATCCTTGACCAACCCACTGGCCAAAAACAGCGGCGCCACACGCTTGTGCAACTGCGGCTCGACAAACTCCTTCACCGTCTCCAGCACCAACACACCACTGAGCGGCAACTCGGCCTTGGTGTAGGACAGCCACGCTTTCTTCAACACCATCAACACATCACTGCCCGCCGTGGAGGCAAAGCGGCGGTGCGTGGGTTTGCCGTCGAAGTTGAAGGTGTGCTGGAACGCGTAGCCGGTTTCGTCACCGTTGGCGGCGGCGCAGCGCACGCAGGTGCATGGGCCATCGCCGAATGCGCTGCGCAGGTAAGCGTTGAAGTCCACCACGGGCTTGAGTGACAGGCGCTTATCGACCTCGAACAGATCCCCAGTCATTTTATCGTCAGTGTTCAACGTCCATTTCCTCGCAGGTTGGCAGGTGTATTTCAAAGCGCGGCACAATAACAGCCACACGGCATTTTGGGGATGATTAGCATAACAATAGATCCCGATATTCTTTTCCAGTCTTAAAATTCGTCGCTAGGCTCTATCACCTTCTCGAAAACGCGGCAGATTCCCATGACTTTCAAGCGTTCCTCCCTGACCCTGTTGGCCGCGTCCCTGGCGGCCGCGAGCGCCTTGCTCAGCCCCGGCGCCCAGGCCGAAGGCAAGATCAGCATTGCCCAGCAATTCGGTATCGGCTACCTGATCCTCGACGTGGTGCGCGACCAGCACCTGATCGAAAAACATGGCAAGGAGCAGGGTCTGGATATCCAGGTGGAATGGAACAGCATATCCGGCGCTACCGCCATGAATGAATCGCTGCTGGCCGGCGCCCTGGATGTGGTCTCGGCCGGTGTGCCGCCGATGCTCACCCTCTGGGACCGCACCAAGGGCAAGCAAAACGTCAAGGCCATCGCCTCCCTCGGTTCGATGCCCAATTACCTGCTGACCAATAACCCCAACGTGAAGACCTTGCAGGACTTCACCGACAAAGACCGCATCGCCGTGCCTGCCGCTGGCGTAGGCTTCCAGTCGCGTACCTTGCAGATCGAGACCGCCAAGCTGTTCGGCGATGCCAATTTCAAGAAGTTTGATGACATCTCCATCAGCCTGGCCCACCCGGATGCCACGGCGGCGTTGATTGCCGGTGGTTCGGAGATCAATTCACACTTCTCCAGCCCGCCGTTTCAGTATCAGGAGTTGTTGAACCCTAACGTGCACAAGGTGCTCAGTTCCTACGACATTCTTGGCGGGCAGGCTTCGTTTAATGTGCTCTATACCACGCAGAAATTTCACGATGAAAACCCCAAGACCTACAAGGCGTTTTATGACGCGCTGGCGGAGGCCGAGAAGATCATCAAGGCTGACAAGCCAGCGGCAGCCAAGACGTATATTCGCGTAGAGGAATCCAAGCTGCCGCTGGATCTGGTGGAGAAAATCGTTCAGGACCCGGAAATCGACTTCACCATCGTGCCGCAGCGTACGTTTATCTATGCCCAGAAGTTACAGGAACTGGGCGTGCTGAAGAACAAGGCGGCGAGCTGGAAGGATTACTTCTTTGAGGAAGCCCATGGTGGTGATGGCAGCTAAGCGCCTTTTTTGAACTGAAATACAGTCAAAGTGTGGGAGCGGGCTTGCTCGCGAATGCGGTGTGTCAGTCGGCAGATTCATTGGCTGGTCCACCGTATTCGCGAGCAAGCCCGCTCCCACAATTGGATCTCCTGCACCTGTTAGGTCAGCGGAAGAACTCACCCGGCGTAGACTCAAACTGCTGCCGAAACGCATTGATAAACGCCGACGTCGACTCATACCCACACCCCAGCGCCACATCCGTTACCCGCTCGCCTTGCTCCAGCGCGGGCAGGGCGCTCAGCAAGCGCAGGCGCTGACGCCAGGCGCGAAAGGTCAGCCCGGTGTCACTCAAAAACAACCGGCTCAGGGTCTTTTCACTGACCCCAAGCTTCTGGCTCCAATCCCCCAGGGTGGTCTGCTGCTCCGGGTGCAGGTTCAGGCCGCGATAAATCTGCCGCAGCCGTGGGTCATGGGGCAACGGCAGCATCAAATCCACCTGGGGCGCGGCCGCAAGCTGGTCGAGCACCACCTGGGCCAGCCGCCCGTCCGGCCCGTCTACGGCATATTCCACCGGCAACTCGCTGAAACTGCGGATCAACTCGCGTAACAAACTGCTCACCTCCAGCACCTGGCAACGCTCGGCCGCCCAGGCGGTGACGCTGCAATCGAGGTAGAGGCTGCGCATTTCCGTGTGCGGTGAGCTGAACACCCGGTGCGGTACGCCCGCAGGAATCCACACGGCGCGCTGGGGCGGGGCGACGAAACGGCCGACACTGGTCTGGATCTCCAGCACCCCCGAAATCGCATACGACAACTGCACCCACGGGTGGCTGTGCCGGCGGGTCAGCGCGCGGTTGGGCAGCGATTCGGTGCGCCCGTACACCGGGCGCGGCAGGCTGGAAAGCCCGGGCACACTGCGTCGGACCGTCTTGTCATGTCCTTTAGGCGGCATTTACTGGCTCATTGGCGTTAGTCGGTAACAAACCATTACGTTAGAGTCGCAGCGATGCTCTTGGCAACCCCTGGAAGATTTGCTTATGACCCGCCCGCGTTTTCTACCTGACAACTTCACCCTGACCCTGATCGCCACGGTGATCCTCGCGTCATTGCTGCCCGCCAGCGGCCAGACCGCCGTGGCCTTCGGCTGGGTGACTAACCTGGCCATCGCGCTGCTGTTTTTCCTGCACGGCGCCAAGCTGTCGCGCCAGGCTATCGTTGCCGGTGCCGGGCACTGGCGCCTGCATTTGCTGGTGTTCAGCCTGACCTTTGTACTGTTCCCGTTGCTGGGCCTGGCGCTCAAGCCGCTGCTGTCGCCGCTGATCGGCAATGACCTGTACATGGGCATGCTGTATCTGTGTGCGCTGCCGGCCACGGTGCAATCGGCGATTGCCTTCACCTCGCTGGCGCGCGGCAACATCCCCGCAGCCATCTGCAGCGCAGCGGCTTCCAGCCTGTTCGGCATCTTCCTGACGCCGTTGCTGGTGACCTTGCTGCTTAACGTGCATGGCGATGGCGGCTCCACGGTCGACGCCATCCTGAAAATCAGCGTGCAACTGTTGCTGCCCTTCGTGGCGGGCCAAATCGCCCGACGCTGGATTGGTGAGTGGGTGGGGCGTAACAAGTCCTGGCTGAAGTTCGTCGACCAGGGCTCGATTCTGCTGGTGGTGTATGGCGCGTTCAGCGAAGCGGTCAACGAAGGCATCTGGCACCAGATCCCTCTGTGGGAGCTGGGCGGTCTGGTCGTCGCCTGCTGCGTGTTGCTGGCCTTGGTGCTGGTGGCGTCCACCGTGCTGGGCAAGGCGTTTGGCTTCAGCCAGGAAGACCGCATCACCATCCTGTTCTGCGGCTCGAAGAAAAGCCTGGCCACCGGCGTACCGATGGCCCAGGTGCTGTTCGCCGGCGCGAGCATGGGCGTGCTGATTTTGCCGTTGATGCTGTTTCACCAGATCCAGTTGATGGTCTGTGCGGCGTTGGCGCAGCGTTATGCCAAGCGCCCGGAAAGCATCCCAGAGATGATGGGCCAGGTCGATCCGTGATCCAGCGCACACCTTGGCGCGATTGACCTCAAGTTAACGCCCGCGCAGACGACTTCCTTATTGAGAGCCCAATAAGGAGTGTCGGCATGAACGTTAAAGGTATTTCGCTGTTTACCGGCCTGTTTTGCCTATGGGCGGGCGCCTGTGGTGCCGCGCAGACCATAGGGCAGGGCACCATTCAGTTTCGCGGCGCCATCGTCGAACCTGGCTGTGCGACAAATGCGCGCAGTGGCGCGGTGATGGAGTTGACCGGGTGCGCCAGTTCCAATCGCGGCAGCCGCTTCGAGGTGCGCAATATGGCGCCAGTGGCCAGCGTCAACGCCGCCCATGTAAAGCTGGTGGCAGACAGCGGCGACGGGCGTTATTACAACCAGCGCTACCTGCTGGTGGATGCTGCCGGTAAGCCGATCCAGTCGGGCAACTACGTGATTACCATGACCTCGCCCTAAGCTTTGGGGCGACGATCCGCGTCAACAGCGAGCCAAGAAACCTATAGAATGCTCGGCGGCGGCGCTGTTCTGCGCGGCCGTTGGATCATCGCCAGAGTATCTCGCCCGTCAATGAGCATTTCAGCCGCCACCCCCCAAGCCAATTGGCAACCGGTCATCGCCTTGGCGCTGGCCGCCTTTGTGTTCAATACCACCGAATTCGTGCCCGTGGGGCTGCTCAGCGCCATCGGTGCGAGCTTCGACATGCCCATCGCCAACGTCGGCCTGATGCTCACCATCTATGCCTGGATCGTCTCGTTGACCTCGCTGCCGGTGATGCTGCTGACGCGTAACGTCGAGCGGCGCAAATTGCTGATCGTGCTGTTCGGCCTGTTTATCGCCAGTCATATCCTCTCCAGCGTCGCCAACAGTTTTGGCCTGCTGATGGTCAGTCGTATCGGCATTGCGTTGTCCCACGCGCTGTTCTGGTCGATTACCGCGTCCCTGGCCGTGCGCCTGGCGCCGGAAGGCAAACAGGTGCAAGCCCTTGGGTTGTTGGCTACTGGCACGTCCCTTGCGATGGTGTTGGGCATCCCGCTGGGCCGTCTGCTCGGTGAAGCCATGGGCTGGCGCACTACCTTTCTGGTGATCGCCGCGTTTGCTGCCGCGCTGGTGTTCTGGCTGGCGCGCACCTTGCCGCCGCTGCCGAGCCAGAACTCCGGCTCGCTGCGCAGCCTGCCGTTGCTGTTCAAACGCCCGGCACTGGTGGCGCTGTACGTGCTCACCGCCATGACCGTCACCGCGCAATTTACCGCCTACAGCTACATCGAACCCTTCGTTGAAGGCGTGGCCGGTTTGGGCGGTGGCGCCGTGACCCTGATTTTGCTGGTGTTCGGCGGCGCGGGCATCATCGGCTCGCTGCTGTTCAGCCTGGTACACCGTTTCAACCCGCATATCTTCGTGGTCAGCGCGGTGTTCCTGCTCGCGGCCTGCTTGACCCTGATGCTGCCCTTGAGCGGCGCCGAGTCGTACCTGGTGGTATTGAGCATTTTCTGGGGCATGGCGATCATGGGCTTCGGCCTGGCGATGCAATCGAAGGTGCTGGTGCTGGCACCGGACGCCACCGACGTGGCCATGGCAATGTTCTCCGGCATCTACAATATCGGCATCGGCGGCGGCGCCCTGATGGGCAGCTGGGTCGGCAGTCACTTCGGCTTCGCCTGGATCGGCGTGGCGGGCGGGGCGTTGGCGGCGGTGGCGTTGATCGGGTATTGCCTGGCGATTCGCAAGTTCGGGACGGGTGTGGTGCGTAACTGAGGAGTAACGATTGATGATCAAACCTGCTGTTTTCGCGATGCTTGCCAGCGTGTCTGCGCTGTTGTTCAGCCCTTCGAGCGTTGCCGCCAGTTTCGACTGCGCCAAGGCTCGGGCACCTGACGAAATCACCGTCTGTAAAAATGTCAGCCTCAACGACCAGGACGTGACCATGGCGTTGCTCTACGACTTGAACAAGCACTTCATGGCCATGGGCGGGCGCGGTTCATTGATGGACGGGCAGGCCGAGTGGCTCAAGCAGCGGCATGCCTGCGGGGCTAAAGTCAGTTGCCTGAGCGCTGCTTATACGCAGCGGATTGGCATGTTGCGCGGGTTCATTGATGAGCGGGTGATGACGAAAGGGCCGTTTTGAGTCGTTCCAGACGCGGCAGTTAGAGGGCGACCAAGAGGTCGCCCGTTTTTCTTTACAGCCCTACGCTCGCAATCTTCGCCCAATCACATCGAGTAAATCGCAACCGTCACGCAGTGGAATACTCAACAGCAACGCGAAGTCCTGCAGCACGACAGCGTCGCTGCTGAGCCCATCGCGAAGCGCCAGGTTCTCCAGAAATTGAGTGACTGCCCGTATGCGAAACACCGCGGCATCATGCAGTGCGTCCAGTGGTGCCTGAGTGTCGATAAGCAGGGTAGGGATAGTGCAATCGGGGCCTGTGATGGGCATATCGATCTTGTGCGGTCATGGATCTTGCTCCTATATCTGAATGAGCCGTCACCTTCTGCCGCCAAGCAGAATTAGGGTGGCGGATTACGCAAGGTTGGCGGACCGGGGATATAGGACCCGGCACTTCCGAAGAAGTCCCTGCGCAACCCGCCATTGCACGAAATCACGGGCGCAAAAAAAGCGCCTGCAATCGTGTTGGGGGCGCTGTTGCGCCTATATCTGGTCGGACCGCCAAGTCCAATCGCAGCGTTTGCTGCGAGTTGAAAGGTTAACGTGCGAGGTTCTCAGCGGCAACAGGCAAATGGGCGGGATCTAAAATTTGGATCATTTGCCTGTGCGGCAATCTGCTTTTCTGTGGGAGCTGGCTTGTTGTGGCGAGCAGGCTTGTCCTGCGTCGGGCTGCGAAGCGGCCCCGGCTTTTTCTAGCCACCGCGTCGACTGAATGGGGCGGCTTCGCCACCCAACGCAGGACAAGCCTGCTCGCCACAAGTCAGCTCCAGCATTTGATCACATGCGGTTTTAGACCCTTATAACGCAGCCAGCACCGCCTCAAGCTTCTCCTGATCCCGCGCAAACTGGCGAATGCCTTCGGCCAGCTTCTCGGTGGCCATCGCATCTTCATTCGACGCCCAGCGGAACTGCGCTTCGGTCAATGGCTGGCGCGCTTCGCCTTCTGCGCCCGGCGCCAATTTGCGTTGCAGCACACCGTTATCGTCAGCCAGTTTTTGCAGCAGGTCCGGGCTGATGGTCAGGCGGTCGCAACCGGCCAGTTCTTCGATCTGGCTCAAGGTGCGGAAGCTGGCGCCCATGACCACGGTCTCGATTGTGTTGGCCTTCTAGTAGTTGTAGATACGCGTCACCGACTGCACGCCCTGGTATTTTGGCTCGGACCGTCACCGCACAATTCAGCGCTTATAGCTACATCGAACCCTTCGTCGAAGACGTGGCCGGCATGGGCGGTGGCGCCGTGACCCTGATTTTGCTGGTGTGCGGCGGCGCGGGCATCGTTGATCGGTTATTGCCTCGCGATTCGGCGGTTTGGGACGGGGGTAGCATCCCAATAATGCGGTTGCCGGTCCTGTTTGTTAAAAGATAGCGAATCGATACGGTGAGAGGAATAAGGTACTTTCCAATATTTTAATACCCTACGACTATCCTTATATCTCAACCTATTCTGCCGGTGTTTTTGGGCGGCAATAGTTCGTCGTCAATAGACTTTTTGGCTTCATTCAGCGAGCTTTTAGTGATTTTGCAAGTGGATCCATCTGGTCGGGTGTAAGTGTAAGCTATTACTTGACCAACCAAATTATTATTAGCGTCGTAATGCCCTCCGGTCGGGCCGTCGTGAATTTCATAACCTTTGTAGTTCTCGATAAGTGCCATATCATTCTTCCTCTTTAAGTTGTTTTATTAACCGGAAAGCAGGGGTGTAGTCTGTGAGGTGTATTCTATTTTGCAGATTGAATATAACCCTGTCTGGAAGGGGCTGGTACTGTCAGACCTCACAGGTTTATATGCTTTTTACCGATATAATTGGATGTTAGGTTACGTCAGAACTGGCCGTTATCTTTAGCGGGTTTTCGCAGAACGGCCTCATACCTGCGGCTCTTGGAGTGGGCTGTCTGAGCAATTCCTATAAGCAGCGAATTAGGATGTTGCGCAGATGATTGTGTCCGTATTTGAATGACAAATACAGCCGGGTTTTCATTTGCACATCAGCAAATGCGCTCGCTTAGTCGTGATGGGTTTGCTGGGGGGGGAGGAGGCGCGATCTTCAGATCAACATAGCTTTTTGCCTGGGCTAACGTCGATTGGGTCAGGCTTCTTTCTCCTTTTGGGCTGATGACCGTGTAGGCCGTGGATTGATCGACCAGGTTGTTATTGCTGTCGTAACGACCGCCCGTTAGTCCCTCTTCAATTTGAAAACCCCTGTAAGTTTCGACGATTGGCATGGTAATGCTCCTTTTAAGGTGGTTTGCCACCACAGACTAATAAGCATCATTGGCGCCGTATACTGTGATAATTCACAGGTTTTTATAACGGTTTGCGATAAGTTTACGTTGATCGTTCCCAGGCGAGGCATACATACATCCTGTAACGCTTAGTGTCACTAACCCAAGAGCGGACGCAGAGCGTGGGAACATTGGCAATCTGCTTTTCTGTGGGAGCGGGCTTGCTCGCGAATGCGGTGGGTCAGTTACAGATGAGTTGACTGACAC